>CAZKCN010000036.1:0-5916 GCA_964551555.1 uncultured Candidatus Saccharibacteria bacterium
TGCCGTTGGTCCAAATTGTCCCGTCTGATCCCGGCACGTCTTGGCCGAAGCCGGTGCAGTAAGTCGCGCCAGTTGATGTCCATGACGCGGTAAAAGCCCCGCCGGCAGAAACTGCGGACGGATTATCAGAATTATTTACCTTCAAGTCAACACTCAATCCTTGTTGAGATTCGGCTGTGATACTGAACGGTGAATCGCTGTCATCGTAAGCCACATACTGATTAACGAACGGATAGTATCCTCCCGCAGGAGGGTAATTGCTTGAATATATTCGCAACTTATATGTTCCTGACGGAACCGGTGGAATTCCCCAGGAGGCGGGTATGCCCCAGTTAGAGCTCTCTGGAGAAGAATTATACGTCGACGGAGAAATGCCGCCCATGTAATACCCGCCCATGAAGGAATTATAGTTTTGGTCGCGGGGCGTTGATCCCTGCGGCAGTAAAACAAGATCATACTGGTAACGCCGATCAATCGTGGAGGTCCATAGAACTTTCATCATCGCCCCGGAGGCGGTCAAAAAGCTCTCTCCGCCGTTCGGCGAAAGAATGGTCATGGAAGCTTGGGTTGGTGAAGATGTAATGCTAAACGGCGCATCGCTCCAATCGCCTATTTTGGAATTACTAGAATCAAAAATATGAAGACTGTAGTCGCCGCCCGGAGCAAGATCGGTGAAAGTGTAGCTCATAGAGGTTGGCGGCACATTACTACTGACCCCAAAACTGCGAATGAAAGCACCCCCTTTCCACAATTCTATGTTGATACTTACGGGCGTTGTCGGCGCCACCGAGTAAGAGTAAACCCACTTAATCTGATAGGGTTTCCCCACTTCGATAATCTCTCCTCCGTTCGGAGAAAGAACTTGAATAGATGCCGCGCCACCACTAGGCACAACCACCACATTCGCTGCTGCCGTAGTAGTTCCACCAGCCACCTCGTAAACCGCTTTGATAGTCGCGTTTCCGGCTGATACGCCATAAGCCAACGCATAAGCAGACGTGTTGATATCAACGGAGCTTATTCTAGTCACGGATTCATTGCTCGAATACCACTTAGCCGCCACCGGATAAGGCGCGGGGTAGGACCTAATGCAAGCCTGACCCGCGGGACAGGGCGGCATCGGCGGCTGATATACCGCTTTAAACTCTTGCTTCCCGCCAACCACAATTTTTGCCTCTTGCGGCGAGATTGATAACCAGCCTACCGGTTTAGTTTCCGGAGTTCCTTGAATAACGTTTACACTAATACTGGTTTTTGATTCTAAACCGCGATCGTTGCGGACAAAAAAGGTCGGGTTGAAAATTCCTGACCATTGATAAGAATGGTAAAGAGTCGCGTTTTGGCTAAAGGGGACTTGAGCAGTCGGTGTTTCGGCAATTCCACTAACCGCTTTAGCTTCATCTCCCCAAATTACTCGATAACTCAACGACCCGCCGCCGGATTCCAAAGCGGATACAGTCCAAGATCCCGTCTCACCCACTTTAAGAGTAGTGGGGCCTTTGATGCCGTTTATGACCGGGCCTGACCCTGAACCAGTCGGTGGAATTATAAACGTGGGTGGAACTATGGGAGAAATACCAACTCCGCATCCGTAAAGCTGGTTTAATTTGGCTCGAGTATACTTGCCGGCGAAACCATTGCCGTAAGCCAGACCGGCTGGCGCGAGAATTTCTTTTTCGTACTTTTGCTGGAAACCGGTAACCGCCGCCGCTGTGGATTCGCCGAACTCGGCGCCGCCCTTTTGCTCGTCGTCGTTGATTTTAAATCCTTCTTTTTCGAGCGCGGTCTGAAGGTAGTTAACTTCATCACCCTCATTGCCGATCCTCAAGTTGCGATTAAAATCATAACACCATGGTTTCTCGCCTTCGACCAATGCCAACTGCTTTCGCAGCTGCTCTATTTGGGCCATCAGCGCTTGAATCTGGGCTTGTATTTCTTCGGCTGTCGCGGCTTGCGCCAAGTTCGGCAGGAATAAAAAAGACGGCGCAAAAACAGCCGCCGCGACCAAAAACGAAGCAAAACGCTTTCTCATACGTATATGAGTAATTACTGCTGAAAGATTACCTTCGACAGGCCACTTTCAACGTAAATGGCCCGCGAAATTATAATATCACGAAAACGCAGATAAGACCACAGCCTGTTTTGGAAATTTCCCGTTATGGAGTATTCTTTCTAGTAACGGCCAGCTATAAGCATTAAGAACAAAATGACCAAAACAATAATCGTCATCGTTGCCGGAGCGCTTATTGGAGTTGCTATCTATTACGGCCGGTATTTCTTTATCAAGACCGAGGTCAGCGAAGACATACCAATAGAAATGAAAGCGGCGAGCCGGCAGGTTCGAGCCGGCAACTTTACGGAAATTGACTTCATCCACAAAGGTTCGGGTGTGGCGAAAATTCTGGAAAGCGAAGGTGGCCACAAGCTCCTGCGCTTTGAAGACTTTGAAGTTACGAACGGGCCGGATCTTTACGTATATCTCACCAAAAACTCCAAACCGGCCAAAGACCTAAAAAGCTTGGGTGATTTTGTAAACCTCGGGCGCCTGAAAGGCAATGTCGGCGATCAAAACTACGAGATTGCCGGGAGCCAAAACATAGACGGCTATAATACCGTCGTCATCTGGTGCCGGCAGTTCGGCGCACTTTTCTCCTACGCCGCGATGGAGCCGAATGCGGATTAGAAAACAGCCCCGCTGGAACGGGGCTGTTTTTTGATTGTCAGATGCGACAGGGTTCACTGGACCGTAACCGTCATCGGCCATGCGCCGCCGTTCACGCCGTTGGCGTCAGTGATTTTTATTTGGAATTTGTAAGTGCCGGCAGTGGTAGGAGTGCCCGAAAGCACGCCCGTAGCCGGATCCAGCGCAAGACCGGGCGGCAAGGAGCCGTAGTAAAAACTCCAGACGTAAGGCCCAACGCCGCCGGAGACGAAGAAAGTTATTTTGAGCGGCGTGCCGACAGTCACAGCCGAAAGACTGCCTCCGGAATAACCGCCGGAGCGAACATTGTACGGCTCCCACTTCAATACACCGCCAAGATACGTAAGGGTTTTAGGCGCGCAACCGTTGGCCAAAGGAATCTTTATGGAAGGCGAGAGAGTGTAGGTACTGGTAGTTGGATCGTAAATCCTCACCTGCAAATCGGCTTCCAGCGCCAGAATCTGCCAGCCCCAGTAGCCGGAATCGGGATACCATACCCCGGGGCTCGCTCCCTGATAATTTGAATCAGGCCTGTCGGTGTAAGCGTAAAGTCCCGTCCCCGGCCACATAGGCACATCGCCGAGGTTATTGTCCGATTTCAGCAGAGTCTCGGAAATATCTTTTTGAAGATCAAAGACATGGTGCCAGAACGAAATTTTGTCCGGCAGCTTATCAATAAACTCCGACCAGTTCATGTAGCAGGTAGGCCAGGCGCCCACGGGTATTTTCCGCACGAATCCGTCGGATGTTGTGGTTGAAACGGAAAACCTGCCTTCGCTATCTGTGTTTCCGGGGCTCCCGCTCCACTGCGGCAAATACGGCCCATAGTAAGCGTGGCTATAAAGCCGGGTATTCGGCAGGGCGTTCGCGGTAAAACGATTTATCAGCCGGCCGCTCACGGTCATAGGGTTCGGTACGGTTAAAATACTGAACACTGCATCGCTCGCGTCGCTGGTTGAAGAGTCGGAAGAGTCCGAAATTACGAGCGCGTAGTCGGTGCCGTCAGATAGATCGGTCGGAACGGTCAGAGTGTAATTAAACCCGGTTCCGGAAACGTATGACTGCGTCTCCCACCAATAGAATTTCTGGGGGACATTGGAGGCGAGCCGTTTTAAGAACACGCCGCTTTTATAGAGATCAATGTTCACGGCTTTGGACAAAATATTTCCCGAATTCCAGCGAACCGCGGCCGCGAGCCCCTTAAACCACGACTCGCCGCCGTTCGGCAAAGTCAAGGTTACCGACGATTTCGGCCCGATGGCGAAAGCCAAATCGCTGAAATCGCGGGTTTGCGCATTGGCGGCATCGGCCACCTCTATCGTATAGCTCGCTCCCGAAGGAATATCCGAGGCGGGTGTCCAGGAATAAACGAAGAGTCCATCCGCAGCGCTTTGCGGAACGTTAGCGGCGATAGCGCGGTAAAACACTCCGCTCCTCCAAAGATTTATGTTGACGGCCCGGCTTAGGATGGAAGTAGCCTCCCAGCTCACCACCGCCGGCGAGCCGTAAACAAGTTTCTCGCCGCCGTTAGGGGCTACCACGCTGACTGACGGTGGCGCCAAAACGCTAAAGACCTGATCGCTCACATCCCAATTGCCTCGGCCGTCAACGCCGATAGCAACCAACCCGAGCTCATTTTCGGAAACAGCTAAAATCTTGTAACTTCCGGGCGACACCGGGAAGCAAACGGCTCCAGATGCATCGCAAACTTCTTTGGCGCCCCAGCTTAGCGACCCGCCGGGCAAAGCCGCGGTACTTAGCCAGCCGACAATAAGGCCGGCAGGATCTCCGGATTTATCGGCGGTTTCTTCAACTAAGGCCACGTGTACCGCGTCCGTCCCGCCCGTCCAGCTCACAGTGCTCGTAGCTCCCTGCAAAAACTGTTCTCCGCCGTTAGGCCGGGCAACAACAACGGGCGTAATAATTTGAGCAATCGTAAAGTTGACTGCGTTGCTTGTTCCGCCGGAGTTGGTCACGGAAATTGAGCAAACCGAAACCGGCTGGCAGCCCGCTACACTGGGGATTTTGAATTTCAGGATAACCCCGTCAGGCGATCCGAGGCCGGTAACAGCATTGGCGGTGCCGCCGAAGTTTATAGAATTATTGGCAGTTGCAAAACCGGTGCCGGTAATAGTTGCTTCAACCCCAATCTGCCCGTAAGAAGGAGAGACGGCGGTGATAACCGGGGTCGGAGGAGGAGGCGGTGGCGGGGGAAGCGGAAGCGGGTCCGGTTCCGGCTCCGGAGGAAGCGGAATCTGGGCAAGTTTAAAAGGTTTGGCGTTTGAAATGCCGTTCCGATTTGTAATTTTTATCGGACAGGCCTCGCCCACCGCGCAAGGAATATTAGGGGGAATGGAAAAAGTAAGAGAGCTGCCGTCTTGCGAAGTCAAACCCTTGATTATAGTTCTGCCCTTAACGAATACGGCATTGTTGTCAAACACGAACCCGGAGCCGGTTACGTCAACAACCGAGCCGAGAGATATGGAGGCCGGGGCAACCGCCGAGATGCGCGGGCGCTCTTTTCGTCCAACCGCCGCGGCAAGCTCGCCTAATTTCCCGCGGGTCTGGGGTCCGACAATGCCGGCTTGTTCAAGCCCAAACTTATCTTGCAATTTCTTCACCGCCTGCTCGCTTAGCGGCCCGAAAAGGCCGGTAACCAATCCTTGAGGGTATATATCCGGAAACTTCTTCAGGAAATCCTGCAGTTGGCTTACATCTTCTCCCGAAGAGCCGCGCGCCAAAGCTCGCTCAAGCTTTAATCCCGGGAGTGTTGCCGGCGCCGACTCCGCGGCCGGCGGGGTTGAACTCACCGGCGGAGGGGCGGGCGGCAGGGGTGTTTTTACATCATCGGAAGACAAATCGCGATCCTCTATTGCCTGCGGAGCGGCCTGCGGCGCTGGTCCGCTTCCACCGCTCCCCCCTCCGCCGCCTCCGCCGGTGTCGGTCGGTTTTCCAGTATCCTCGGGTTTGCCAGTATCCTCGGGCTTGCCTGTGTCTGCCGGCTTTCCGACATCGTCCGGCTTGCCCGGCGCATGACTTGAGGCCAGCAAAGCGTTAATGGCCGCTTGTAACGAGGCTAATTGAGCCCGCAGTTCCTCAAGCGAATGCAGGCTGCTGTGATCAGCAGAAACCAAAAAGGGCGAAAACAGCAAAGCCGCGCTGATGATTAAGTAGAGTGAGTTCCTTTTCATATAATTCAATGATAGAGAAATAAA
>CAZKCN010000037.1:0-5858 GCA_964551555.1 uncultured Candidatus Saccharibacteria bacterium
CGTCGTCGGCGAACTGCCCAAGAAAGAAAAAGAAATGCCGGCCATGCCGCCGGGAGATTATTAGTTTAAAACCTCGCGGCTTGACGGCTGATTATCAAACCCCGCCGCGCCCTTAAGGGCGCGGCGGGGTTCGCTTTCAAACATATATCTTATATTGAATAACTTGAGCACGGGAGAAAATGATGTAGAATGGAGTCATGGAAAACACCCCGCAAAAAGGCGTATATAGATGGATCGTCTTTAAAAAAGGCCGGAAATGGGTGGCCGCGGCTTTGGAGTTCAATATTGTGGAAGTCGGCGATGACCCAAACGTGGTTCTGTTTGAACTGCAAGAAGCCGCGAAGGGTTATATCGAATCAGCGCAAAGGTTTAGCGGTTTTCGATCGCGGGTTATCAATCCTGTCTTGAATCAAAAACCCGAGAAAGAATACGAGCAGCTTTGGAACCAAGCCCAGCGCTTCAGGCAGGAGCGATCTATACTTCCGCAGAAAGTGTTCGATTTCGGAGCCCGCAACCTTACTGCGGTTTCCTAGTATGTTATCCGTATGCCGCATGGTTTATTAAACTGGACATTCAAAGATGTTCAAAGTTTTTTGAAAGCCAACGGCTTCCAGCTGCATCACATTCGCGGCAGTCATCACTATTTTACCCGCCTCTACCGCGGCCGCCTCTATCTTACCCAAGTCGCCTACCACGGCTCCAAAACTATCCCGCCCGATACTCTGCGCGCCATTATCCGGCAATCAGGCATACCAAAGGGTCAATGGCTAAAGTGAAAAGCCACCAGCTATGCTGGTGGCTTTTCACTTCCAAACATATATTGTATTGACTAAATGACTGGGCAGGCGATAATTAGGTCATAACCGCTAACCCCAACTTATGGTTTCTTTATATATCGTTCTTGGCGCCATTGCCTTAGCCGTCATCTGGCTTATAGCCGCCTATAACGGCTTGGTTCGCTTGAAAACTCAAGCCACCGAGGCCCTTTCCGATATTGACGTTCAAACCAAGCGGCGGTTCGATCTGATCCCTAATCTCGTGGAAACGGTCAAGGGCTACGCGGGGCATGAGCGTAACGTCCTTGAAAACGTGACCAAGGCCCGGACGCAGTTTATGTCGGCGCGAACGCCGAAGGAGCAAGCCGCGGCCGATAACTATCTGACCAACACGCTAAAGACCCTTTTTGCCGTTTCCGAGAACTATCCGGAGCTGAAAGCCAATGTGAACTTCTTGGAACTCCAGCGCGAACTCTCCGACACCGAAAACAAAATCCAGGCCGCTCGGCGTTTTTATAACGCCAACGTTCGCGACCTCAATATCCGTATTGACTCTTTCCCAACTAACCTAATCGCCGGCGCGTTCGGTTTCGCCAAAATGGAATTTTTTGAAGCCGAAGGAGAGGGAGAAAAGGAGCCAGTGAAAGTGAAGTTTTAGTTATCGGTGCGTATCCCTTGACAACATGAATGCCATTTGTTTGCTTTTATAGGCGCAAACTATACCATAAAGCTATGGGAAACATAAACGAAGTAAAGTTGGATAAAAACTACGATTTCGCCGTTATAAATGAGAACATTTATAGCGACGGTTTTGATGAGCTAACAGATGCTATTTTGAAGGCAAAATCAGAAAACCTCATAACCGAAGAGGAAGTTTCGATGCTACTTGGTTTATCTTTCCGAGTCGAAATGAAAAATGATATTCGCTCGCTATTCAAAACGTTGATGGAGGAGAAGAGAAAGCCAGAGAAGCATACGATGTTCGTACAGTTTAATTCTGGGCAGATGAATCATGCTTCCTAGAAATGCCATACAACCGACTGATGGTGGTGGCAGGGAACGCAACGGCGAGGCAGTAACCTCGCAGCAACTGAGCGTTCTCATGCAACGAGTTATAGGGCTGGATAACACCTCCAATTTCACCCCGCAGCAAGTTGATGAAGTTCTAGCCCAACGGAGAGAAATATCCGGTTATATTCACAAAGACAGAGTGCGGGATTCATGGGATTCAAAGTTTTACCTTGTGGCTATCTTGATTTTCGTGCTTATTTTCTCAGGCAGTGTTCTCTACCTCAAGCCAGATTTATTTGCAGAAGTCTTGAGTTTTCTTGCGGGAATTTTCGGTGGAGGACTTGGAGGTTACGGTTTTGCAAAGGCGAAAAAGTAGCCCTATTCCTACGGAGGGTAAACATTCACGGACACACTGACCCCCTTCGGTTGATACGTTTTCGATTGGGGTTGGCCACCATTTGTCCGAGAAGATAGTTGCTTGAGTTTTTCAGATTGTGTAGAGGCATACTCTTGTTTATGAGCGAAGGTCATATAGTTTTCAGTATAATCGTGCTTTTTGTCGTTCTTGGCGAGATTTTTGCGTGGATCAGGAGTGACTTATAAAGATGGCAATGGTTTCCTAGGGACGCCCGTCGCCTAATATATCTTTAGGGGATAGGCACGGAGTTTTCCACAGCCCCTTTTAATCTATTGACATCCATTTTGCTGGCGAGTATAATCAAGCCAATATACGAAAACACCCCGTAAACTGTGGCTTTTGAGGGGTGTAAATAGCGAAACCGTTCAATTGCGCGAGGATACACCATCCGCAATTAGGATTTAGCCGGAGGACCGATTACCCATCCCCTTGTGGGTTTTGTTTTGGTCTTGGTTTTTTGTGTTTGGCTTTAGCCGAACCACCCCGCAATCTTTGTTTTTGAGATTACTTCGCCCCGCTTCCGAGCGGGCGCGTAATGACGGCCGCGCGCTAACCCGGTGCCAGGACCGCGGGGAAAGAATTAAGTTCAAGGCTCGGCAAATTTTGTAGACTAGTCTATTTTATGGACAAAAAATATTTTTCAAAATACCGCAAGCCTTTTGAGGAACTTCCTGATCTCTCGGAAGTCCAGCTTGATTCCTACAAAAAATTTTTAGCCAAGGGCTTGCGCGAACTTTTCCAGGAAATCTCGCCGGTCGCCTCCACCAGCAAAGAGGTCTCTTTGGAATTTCTTGATTACTATCTTGATGAACCGAAATTTACCGAGGTTTACGCTAAAGAGCATAACCTTTCCTACGAGGCGCCCCTCCGGCTGATGACCCGCCTCACCAACCATAAAACCGGCGAGGTTAAGGAACAGGAAATCTATCTCGGCGATTTTCCGCTGATGACTCCCCGGGGCACTTTTGTCGTAAACGGCGTTGAGCGGGTAATTGTTTCCCAGCTTATCCGCTCTTCGGGAGTTTACTTCACCGCGAGCCAAGTGAGAGGCCGGCGCTATTACGGCGCGAAGGTCATCCCTAACCGCGGCGCCTGGCTGGAATTTGAGACCGAGCTTGACGGCTCAATCCATATCCGCATTGACCGCAAGAGGAAAATCGCGGCCACCGCCCTTCTTCGCGCTTTTGGATTCGGGAGCAATGAGGAAATCACCGCCGCTTTTCATTCCGACGGCGCCGAAGACAAGCACATTGCCAAAACTCTTGAGAAGGATTCAGCTAGGACCCAAGACGACGCTTTCATTGAAATTTACAAGCGCGTCCGCCCCGGCGAACTTGCCGCCGCGGATAACGCCCGCCAGCTGATTCAAGCCATGTTCAGCTTTGAGCGCTACGATCTTGCTCCGGTCGGGCGCTTCAAGTTTAACCAGCGCTTGGCGACCAATAAGGATCCGGTCAAAGAAGAAAATCGCGTGCTTGACCGCGAGGATATTCTCGCCGTGCTCAAGGAAATAGTCCGTCTTAACAAAGCTGGCGATATTCCTCCGGACGACATTGATAACCTCGGCAACCGCAGGTTGCGGGGCATGGGCGAGCTTCTGCAAAACAAGCTTCGCGTCGGCATTCAGCGGATGGTGCGCATTATCCGCGACCGGATGTCCACGCTTGATCTTTACACCCTGACTCCGGCCCAGCTCATCAACGCCCGCCCTTTCATGGCGGCGATTAAAGAATTTTTCACTTCCTCCCAGCTCTCCCAGTTTATGGATCAAATAAATCCTTTGGCCGAGCTTGAGCACCGGCGAAGGCTTTCGGCTATGGGTCCCGGCGGACTCACTCGGGAACGAGCCGGTTTTGAAGTGCGCGACGTGCATCCGTCGCACTACGGCCGCATCTGCCCTATAGAGACGCCGGAGGGCCAGAATATAGGTCTGGTTGGCCACTTGGCCGGCCAAGCTCGCGTAAACGAACTCGGCTTGATTGAAACGCCTTACGTCAAAGCTGAGGGCGGGAAAATAACCGGCAGGATTGAATATCCTGACGCCGCGGCCGCGGCCCGTTTCCGCATCGCTCACGCCGGCATAGGTTTTAGCGAGAGCGGCAATATTCTTGAGGAGCGGGTTGAGGGACGGATAAACGGCGTTCCCGGCTTGATTGACCGGGACAAAGTTAACTATATTGACGTTTCGCCCCAGCAGGCCATTTCCATCGCCACGAGCTTGATACCTTTTTTGGAGAACGACGACGCTAATCGCGCCATGATGGGCTCCAACATGCAGCGCCAAGCCGTGCCCTGCGTCAAGGCCCAGCGGCCGCTGGTTTCCACCGGCCGCGAATCGCGCGCCGCGCGCGATTCGGGGCGCTTGACTATCGCCGAGGAAGACGGCGAAATTGTTAAAGTTGACGCCGCGGAAATTGTTTTGAAGAACAAAAAGGGCGAACTCCGCCACTATCCGCTGAATTCGTTTTTGCGCACCAACGCCTTCACCGCTATCCGCCAGACGCCGATCGTGGACAAAAACACTCTGGTCAAGAAAGCCGATGTTCTTGCCGACAGTTCCTCAACCGATCGCGGGGAACTCGCTCTCGGCAAAAATCTGGTGGTCGCTTTTATCTCTTGGCGCGGATGGAACTATGAAGACGCCATCATCATTTCCGAACGGTTGGTCAAGGACGACATTTTCTCATCCGTTCATATTGAAGATCACTCCATTGCTGTTCGCGACACTAAGCTCGGGCCGGAGGAGACCACCTACGACATACCCAATGTTTCCGAGGAGAAGCTGAAGAACTTGGATGAGGAAGGCATCATTCGTATCGGCGCCGAGATGCGCTCGGGGGATATTCTCGTCGGCAAGACCTCGCCCAAGGGCGAGACCGAACTCACTCCCGAGGAGCGGCTCCTGCGGGCCATCTTCGGCGAAAAAGCCCGCGATGTCCGCGACACTTCGCTGACTCTGCCGCACGGCAAGCGCGGGCGAGTCATCGGCATCAAGGTTTTCTCCCGTGAGCGGGGCGATAAGCTTGAATCGGGAGTCATCAAGCAGGTTCAAGTGGAAGTCGCCCAGATCCGGAAAGTTTCCGTCGGCGACAAGCTGGCCGGACGCCACGGCAATAAGGGCGTCATCTCCCGGATTCTGCCCGAAGAGAATATGCCTTTTACCGCCGACGGCCGTCCGGTGGACATAATTTTAAACCCGCTCGGCGTCGCTTCGCGCATGAATCTTGGGCAGATTCTGGAAACTCATCTTGGCATGGCCGCCAAACTCGCCGGCTATCAGGCCATCAGTCCGTCGCTTGCCGGCGCGACCGAAGCGGAAATAAAAAGCGAATTGGAAAAGGCCGGCTTCCCGAGCGACGGCAAAGTGGATCTTTACGACGGACTGACCGGCGAAAAATTCAGGCAGAAAGTTACGGTCGGCGTGGCTTACATCATGAAACTGAACCATCTGGTTGAGGACAAGATCCACATGCGTTCCATCGGACCGTACTCCCTGATCACCCAGCAGCCCCTCGGCGGCAAGGCCCAGTTCGGCGGCCAGCGCTTCGGCGAGATGGAAGTTTGGGCGCTGGAGGGCTATGGCGCCGCGCATACGCTTCAGGAGATGCTGACCATAAAATCGGACGATGTTCAGGGCCGGGCGGCCACTTACG
>CAZKCN010000038.1:0-5836 GCA_964551555.1 uncultured Candidatus Saccharibacteria bacterium
ATGGACGACGGCCCCCAAAGAAAGCGCATGTCCGAAGCCGCTCTAAAGTTCGCCCGCCCCGAAGCCGCCGAAATCATCGCCCGCGAAATCCTAAAACTCGGCCTGCACTAAAATGTCACGAGTCCGCACCCGCATCGCTCCGAGCCCCACCGGCAGTTTCCACGTCGGCAATGCCAGGACCGCGCTTTTTAACTATCTTTTCGCCAAAAAACAAGGCGGCGATTTTGTGGTGCGCATTGAAGACACCGACCGCGAGCGGTCCGAGGAAAAATACGAGGATGACATACTGGATTCTCTGGAATGGCTCGGCATAAAAGCCGACGAGGGTCCGCGGGAAGGCGGGCCCCACGCCCCCTACCGCCAAAGCGAGCGTCTGGAAACTTACGCTCCGCGCCTTGAAAAGCTGATCGCCGATGGCTTGGCCTTTTATTGTTTCCACACCGAAGAAGAACTGGACAAGGAGAAAAAAGAACTCATGGCCGCCGGAAAAAATCCGGTGCACGAATGCGCCAACCGCGCCCAAAGTCCCGCCGACCAGCAAAAAATGCTCCGGGAAAAAACCGAATCAATAATTCGCTTCAAAACTCCGCCCGGCCTCACTTTGAAATTCAGCGATTTGGTTCGCGGCGAGATTGCCTTTGCGAGCGGCCTCCTCGGCGATTTTTCCATCGCCAAAGATCTGGAGACGCCGCTTTATAATTTCGCCGTCGTCGTTGATGACGCCGCGATGCAAATTTCGCACGTCATTCGCGGCGAAGACCACATATCCAACACGCCGAAACAGATACTCATCCAACAAGCCCTCGGTTTTGAAACTCCGGCTTACGCGCACCTGCCCATCATTCTCGGGCCGGATCGCTCCAAACTTTCCAAGCGTCATGGCGCGACGGCGTTGAATGAATTCCGCGCTCTTGGGTATCTACCCGAAGCCATGGTCAACTTTATGGCTCTCCTAGGATGGAATCCGGGAAGCGATCGCGCCGCCCTTGAAAAGGGCAAGCCTCGCCCAAAGGAGCGGGAAATTTTCTCGCTGGGTGAACTTATAAACGAATTCAGTCTGGATAAAGTCCAGAAGTCGGGGGCCGTTTTCAATGTTGACAAGCTGGACTGGATAAACGGGGAGTATATCCGCAGGAAATCGCCAGCCGAGCTAACGACTCTAGCCGCGCCCCACTTCAGCGATTTTCTGCAATTTCCAGTTCCCAATGATCAATTTCCGCTAGAATACCTAGAAAAGGCGATTGCCCTTGAACAGCCGCGCTTAAAGAAGCTCTCGGAGATAGGGGAGAAAGCCGATTATTTTTTCCGCGACCCGGAATATGATCCGGAATTATTGAGATGGAAAGGCGCGCCCGCAGCTGAAACAAAAAACGCGCTGGAGCGAGCTTCAAAAATAATCAGCGGGATTGGACCTTCAGCCGATAAGGGACAAATTGAGAAAACTTTTTTTGACGCCATCGGAGCCGGAGACAAAGGCAAACTACTGTGGCCTCTCCGCGTCGCCCTCACCGGCAAAAAGGCCTCGCCCGGACCGTTTGAAATAATTGCCGTGATGGGCCGGAATCTGGTTTTGGCTCGCATAGCTGGAGCAATTCAGAAAATATCCTAAACCCGGTTACAAAATTGGCATGGAATTTTTGTAACGGGGCGAAAATGCTATAATTTCTCAAAGTATGACTTTAAGGCGCAAGTCAAGGGCATTGTTTTTTGTTTTGGCCATCGCAGCCGGACTGCTGGCGCCGGTTTTCATTTTGATCGCCGCTTCCTCCGAAGAAATCAACAGACAAATTCAGGAAAAAAACGCGGAAATAAAACGCCTGGAAGAAGAAGCTCAACAATACCGCGACACCCTCGGCGGCATAGAGCGCCAGGCCGACAATCTGCAAAGCCAGATTAAAAACCTGGACCGCAACATAAACCGGCTTAACGCCAATATACGCGTAACCAACGCTAAAATCGGCCTCACCACTTTAGAGATTGAACGTCTGGAGGATGACATAGGCGAGAAAGAAACAGCCATTGACGAAAATAAGAAAAGATTGTTTAATCTCATAGCGGCGCTGGAGAAAAACGACCGCGAAACGCCCCTTGAGATTATGATGAAAAACCAAACTCTCTCGTCTTTTTTCTCGGCAGTGGACGGCATCATCACAGTCCAAAGGGAAGTAAATATCGTTCTCGGCGAGCTGCGCCAAGATCGCGAAGAACTCAAGAGCCAAAAGGGCCAAGCCGAAAATAAAAACAAGGAACTCACCGGACTAGTTGACAATTTGGCTGACCAGAAAGGTCTTCAAGAATACGAGCGGAAAGAGAGGGGAACCATCCTCACCGAAACCAAGAGCCAGGAACGAAAATATCAGGAATTGCTCGGCGAAGTGGAAAGAAAACGCGAAGCCCTACAGGAGGAAATAAACGCCCTTGAATCCGGTTTGAGCGAAGATTTTGACCGCTCGCTTCTGCCGAAACCCGGCGCCGGCGTTCTCGGCTGGCCGCTTCCTGATCCTATTTTCATAACCCAATACTTCGGCAACACCGCCTTCGCGCGCTCTGGGGCATACCGCGGCAAGGGCCATAACGGCATAGACTTCCGCGCCGCGGTCGGCACGCCTGTTTTTTCCGCCGAGCGGGGCGTGGTGCGCGCGACAGGTGATACTGATTTGGGATGCCGCCGCGCCGCCTACGGCCGCTGGGTGCTGGTTGATCACGACAACAACCTGACAACTCTCTACGCCCATCTTTCTCTTATAAAAGTCCGAAGCGGCGATGTGGTCAGTCGGGGCAGTCTTATCGGCTACGCGGGCAAGACCGGTTACGCCACCGGCCCGCACCTTCATCTCACTGTTTTCGCCAAGCAAGCGGTGGAAGTCGGCCAGCTGAAGAGTCGGGTCTGCGGCCGAAATATGACTCTGCCTTTATCGCCGTTCGGCGGCTACCTTAATCCGCTGGATTATCTGCCCAAATGATGTCCGCGGCCGTCAAGCTTTTTCTGATTGCCGTCGCCGCAGCCGTTTTATTGTTTTCGCTTCCGCGCTCCGGGGAACCGACACCGGAGGAAGAGATAAAGACATCTGGAACCAACGAGCGAACCGAGGAAGAATCCGAACCCCAGACGATCTCAACACCAAGTCTAAAAGAAGATAGCCGAGAAATAACTCCGGTCCTGCCAAATGTGAGACCTGCGGTAACCCCCGCCGCGATACCCAAACCATCCCTAACTCCTGCCCTGTCAGTCACTCCCGAGCCGACACCTCTGTCAACGCCAGCGCCCGAGCTTCCCCGACTTTCCGATCAGGAAATATACGAGCGTTATTCAAAAGCCGTCATCCAAATATTCTGCAAAGGAGAAAAAGAAACTTTTTCAGCAAGCGGCGTCATCGTCAACTCTCGCGGACTTGTTCTCACCAACGCCCATGTGGCCGGAATAGTAAAGAGAGTGGGCGAGAGCAGCTGCCAAGCGCGCCGCGACAATCCGGCCAGTCCCTTCGGTAAAATAACCGTTGTCTTCCAAGCCGATACGGCGAAGAAAATCACCGACACCGAAGTTCCCCAGCGCGACGTCGCTTTCTTGAAAATTTCGGAAGCCTCTCGCGACTTTACCTTCGCCGATCTTAGTCTTGAAAACGCGAGAGAAGGGGAGACCCTGCTGACTCTCGGCTATCCAAGCGAGTTTTTAGCCAGTATCAGCGCCGAACTGAACTCCAACTTGGTTTTTTCGGTCCTGCGCGTGGACGGTTTCACCGACATTGACGGCGAAAAAACCACCGCTGAAGGTTATGTCTTCCGCGGCGGACTTGCGCTTCAGCAGGGAAGTTCCGGAACGGCGCTCGTAAACCGCCAGGGGAAAGTCGTCGGCCTGATTTTTGCCACCACCAAAGCTAAAACCACCGACGACCGCCAAGGCATCGGTCTGATGGTTTCTTACATCAACAAAATAATGCAGCTCGAAACCGGCCAAGACCTGGAAGAGTTTATTGCCGCCAACTGAAAGCTAAACAACAAACCCATCACCTCAACGGCGTCACTTCAACGGATGGAAGCGTTTATGAGTTTTCTCGGCGTAGCGGTCGGAGGCGTGGACGTAGCGCGTGGTGGTGTGCAGCGATTCATGGCCGAGAAGGATTTGAATAGCGGCGGGATTGGCTCCTTTTTCTGCGAGGTAAGTAGCGAAGCCGTGCCGGAACGAATGAGGCGAAGTTGGAACGTTTATCCCAAGACGCTCGCGGTACTGCTTTATTTTCATTTGCACGTAGTTGACAGATATGCGCGCCCCCGCTTTCCCAATGTTGCGGCCGCGATACGGAACAAAGAGCGCTGTGTTTTTGTCTTGGCGGGACGCCAAATAAGCGGTGATATGCTTATGCGCTCGGGACGTTAGGTATACAAAACGTTCTTTTTTACCCTTGCCGCGAATGAAGATTCTTCCGGATTTGTCAATCTGGTCGCGGTTCAGGGAAATCAGTTCCGAAATGCGCATACCGGTGGAGAAAAGCGTTTCAAGCATAGCCCGATTGCGTAAAGCCATAGTCTTAGATTTCTCAAATTCGGTGGGGGATTCAATCAGGCGCACCAGCGCCTCAAACTCCGCCACTCGCGGATGCCGCCGCGGCATCTTCGTGAACTTCACTGCCTCCGGAGCAATTGGCGTTTCATAGTCCATATCGATGAGATAACGGAGGTAACTCCGGAGACTTGATAGCATTCGGTTGATTGATCCTGCTGAGAGGTGCTTCGACGGTTTTTGGCAGTGAGAAGTCTTACGATCTAGGGATGTTAGATACGCTTTATAGAGCTCAATGGCCTTTTTTGAAGTACGCTCAAATGGTATATGTATATCGTCCTTAAGGAACTGCTCAAACACCATGAGATCTTGCTCATAGTTATAAATTGTTTCTAAAGAATAATTGTGTGATTTCAAACTTAAGAGAAAATCATCCTTGTGAGGGAGCATGGGTTGAGGGACCACGTTTGTTTAATTTAAGCAACATTTGATAAAAACTGTGATCTCGATTCGTAAAAGACGTTATGCCGCGGCTACCTCTGCCAGTCCTGCGTTTTATAGCTATCCGCCTTCGAATGAAATCAATAAGTACGTGGCATTGTTGGCTCTTTATTCTTAGGTAAGGTTCCAAGTCTCCCAGTAAATCTAGGAAAACTGGCATTTTTGTTAGCCTATACTGGTAACATTCTCTCGTTCGGTCAGTACCTTTCTTTAGAAGGTAAACACACCCTTCGCCGACGAGTTCTGAGACATATTGCAAGACCTGCTGATTGGTATTCACAATAATTAAGTACGGATGATAGAGTGGCGATGCGGCTTGTAACCTAGTTTCTTTCTTTCGTTGGTAGATAATGCCGAGATAACCCTCACCGTCAATAAATCCGGCAAGCCAAGCTTTTTGGACTTCAGTAGTTAGGTTGTTCATAGTATCAATAGGCGTGATGAAATTGCGCCATAGAGATATTATACTCAATTTACTATTTTAATAATAGGCGGGTCAATTGGCTTATCCACACCTCCCCTACTATCCGAGAATAGCCATCCCGATAGCTACCCGGTGGAACTATTTCTGCATCTGCATTTGTTTATAAAAAACGCCGCGGACGTGTCGTGTCCGCGGCTGACGCTTGCTACTTACCGGAAACGTAGACAGCTATCTTGGCCAGTTCTTCTCTTTCCGTAGCGCCGTGCTTGCCCTTCTCGCGCCAGCCCTCCTCTTTGAGGACGAACATCAGCCACAAACGCTTACTGCCCCGCCGGGCCAGCTTTATAACCATTCCCGTCACATTGCTACCGCTCTCAAAAGCGAGCTGCGGCTGGCCCGTACAGTCAAACCCT
>CAZKCN010000039.1:0-5542 GCA_964551555.1 uncultured Candidatus Saccharibacteria bacterium
AAATAGGAAATGCCGCGCAACGATGGCAGGCGCGTCCCGTCAATGTATCGCTTTGCGTTCTTATAGAGCGACTCGTCATAAAAAGCTCGATCTAGTCGGCGTGAAGTCGCCGCAACCGCCTCCTGCCAAACTTTTCGAATCGCTTCCCCCTGGTACGGAATCCTATTGATGTTCGTATTGCGCTGGCGTTCACATATTCTCTCCAGAGCTTTAGCCTTTCGCACCACGGTGAAACCAATTTCACTTTGAAAACGTTCAATAAAGTCGCCATAGATCATTACATAATATTGAAGCTGATTGTTATAGAGTTTTTTCCGTTCATAGGAGCGATGGATAATGCCGAGATTCAAAAGCATAGTGCTTACTTCCCGGATAAGCGCCGGGCTTGCACTCGAAAGGCAAACGCCTCCATTCCGTTCCACGCCTCCATCAGTGTCAAAGAGACCGCGCAGATACGAAACTACAAACTCGCGCGGTGCGATGCGAACCCACTCCGGAACACGCTTCCCTCGAGCATATGTTTCCCCCAAGCCCCATTCTAAAAGTTTTGCTTTGGCGCCGCCGTTGATCATTTCGTAATCATAGGGGCGCGAAGCGCTTTTTGAAAAAGTCGCACCGAGAATTTCTTCGGCGATTTGTTGCACGCGCCCGAGTATTTCATTGTCTGCTGTTGATATAACGATGCGGTTCTTTATCGTTAGACAGCCGTCGCCGGTCAACACGCCCAAGAGGTAAGCAACGTCGGGGCTTGGAATTTTGGTATGCCGGCCAAAAACGTTGGTGTTGTAGCCAATCACCACCCATTCACCTTCGCGAATTTCGTCAAGCCGCTTGAAAAGAAAATTACCGGATATTGGGTCAACCGCGACAATGGGATGCTCGTGGGTTCCTTCTATGGTTGCCCCGACATCAGTGTTTAACCGGATTGTTTTTTGCGCGCCGAGATTATACCAATGAGAGGCGCCCACTTTTCTGAAATCGAGTGTATTTGGGTCCACAGCCACAATATCAAGCCCCTCCACAGTTGAATTGTCGCGCACCGTAAAATACTTTGGCACGTCCTCTATAGGAATGCTGCCCTTATTGGTAACTAGAACAGTGTCGCCAGTCACACATTTTCCCGTACCCGGCGCGCCCATCAGCAAAACGCCGTGAGGAATGCGCGCGCCGATATCCAAAAACTTTTTGGGATTTTTCAGGAAATCTACAATCTCGCGGAGTTCCTCTTTCGCCTCCTTCGCCCCGGCGACATCCTTGAAGGTGGTCCGCTCGCGGGTATTTTCCGCGGTTACGAGCCGCGCCCGCGACTGCCCGAAAGTGAAGGCCTGGGCCGAGCCTCTCTGGACTTGGCGCGCCGTCCACCAGATGAAAAAACCGATCAAGAGGAGAGGCGCAAGAAAAGGAATTACGACGCCGAACCAATAGGCCGCGCCGCTTGCGGCTTTGACTTCCAAAGTTACGGCTTTAAGTTTCTCCTGATCCACGCCGTAATTTTTGAGCGTCTCGGAAAGCCCGGCCTCGCGCTCTTTTTGCGAACGCGCCTCCGAGCCGTCCTTCATCACGATGGTTAAGAGATCGTCTTCAACGGTGATTTTATCAACTTTACCCTCGTTGATTTGGGCGACAAGATGGGAAAGCGAAATTTCCTGGCGCTCTTTGAACTGGCCCTGAATAAGCGCGTAGCCGCCGGAGAGCAGGACGAAAATAATAAGGGCGTAGACGAAAGCCTTGGAAAAGTTTTTCATAGGCGAAATCAAAGATCGCTTAATATCCGGGATACGGCATTCTTTAGCGGTTGCAAGTCGCTGATAATTACTTTCCAGACCCGTTCCAAAGAAACCCCGGCGTACTCATGAATCAAAATATCTCTCATGCCAGCAATTTGTTTCCACTGGGTCCCTGGGTATTTTTCCTTCAGATCGTTCGGAAGATTTTTGACCGCTTCCCCAATAATTTCAAGCCGCCTTATGACGGCATCCTGACACTCGGTATTACTCTTGAATTCATCGAACGCAACGCCGCTGGTATATTCCTCGATTTTGGCGACACTATCAAGTATATCTTCCAGATATACTCGTATTTCCTTTTTCATAGGAGCGCAACCTCGCTATGCAGAATTTTATCTTTTAACGACGGCTTTACAGCCTGATACTCCACCAAATCAACTTTTCTCCCGAGTTGCTCTTCAAGCTCCTGCTTTAGGCCCACAAACTCAAGCAGGCCGATGTCTTTTTTGATGTCAACTAGAATATCTATGTCGCTAGACCCCCCAAGTTCGCCCCTCGCCGCCGAACCAAAGAGCCCGGCACGCTCAATGCCGTAAGACCGCAGCACGGGGATGATTTTACTGCGGATTTCCTCCATGGTTGTAACCGTGGTTGTAGCCATTTTAGCAGATGCTGCTTATGAAAAACATTTTTCCCTTCAACTTGTTTCTGAACTAGTTATGGGTCCGAGGATGAGAGCGAAAATAAACATCGGCGGATAGACAGATGTTTTGGAAATATTTTTCATAACAGTTTTTAAGTGTAGCAAACTTTTAGCTACAAATCAAGAAAAAATATAGAGTACACATTGTGGGATAAAGGCGCGGATTTAAACCGCATATCTAATTAGTAACGGACGAAATAAACTCCACAAAGCTGGAATCAAAAACTTTTGTTCCAACCCGATTTCTTGATCTGGGAGTATAGGGGTCCAACTTTGCCCCAGCCGCAGGTCTTGGATTAAAAAAATGAGCACGTTACTCGCGCTCACCTAAAAGGTGCCTCCAACTCGCTGTTAATGGCGAAACGCGATGCGTGCTGTTAAAGGGTCCTCCTTATTGAACTTTATCTCTGCGACACCCGACTTGAGCGTGCCCTTTAGCGTGATAATATCCCCATCCTGCTCAACACCGAGAACTTCAAAGTCGTTAAGGTTGTGCGACCTATCTGCCCCCCAAAAGTCAACCCGAATTACGTCGCCAACCTTGAAACTAGCCCAGTTCTCGAAGCTGCCAGGCAGGCCAACTGCCAACGACTCTGGCATATACGTTCGCTCATCAATGCGTACTTTTTCAGGTACGTCCGGCGGAATTCCATCCATCGACGCTTCCATACTCCCCTCCTGGTTTTGTCTGTTTCCTCCTTCACTCATGCTTGTATACTAACGTATTGCTGGTGACTAATGCAACATTTAAACGCGAACTCAGCGAAGAAAATGGTAAAGTCGGCGCGCCGCCATTCATGCGGGAACAGGAACGTGATGAATAACCAATCTGGACTACTCCAAAAACAAAACCCGCGGTCGCTTTCTAGCGCGCGGGCAATACGGGGCTTTCGTCCTCGTCTATGGTGACCCCGCTCGGGATCTCGGTTTCCGCGAGCCACAGCTCGCGCTCCGGCTCCGGGACCCCGCCGAGGCAGCGGTTGAGGTAGCTCCTCCGGATGCGCATCTTCGCCGGAGGGATTTTCTCATCGCCGAGGGGTGGAGCGATGAAGCACCACACCTGCGGCGCATCCGCCGGATAGCCGGCGAGCCCGTCGGTCACGTCCAGCAAGTCGTAGCCCGGCTCGGTGCGGGCTAGCTTTGCGAACCCGGGCAGGGTGACGTCGAACAAGGTCCCCCACACCCCGTTCCCGTCCGGCTCGATCTCGCGGAGGGTCAGATAAAGATGCTCCCTACCCTCCTTGCGAAAGGTTCGCTGGTAGCCGCGCAAAGTAGCGTCGGCGGTGATCTTCCCGTCGAACCTCTCTCTCAACGTCTTCGGGTTCAAAAGCGACCCATACCCGAAAACGCGGACCATGCGACCCTCGTGAAGAGCGTGCATTCTCTTCCTCCCTTTTCTTGGCCTTTTTTTAGGCCGCTTGGCTTTTTCAGCCGGCTGTGATTGCCGTTTGCCGCCCTTGGTTTTACTTTTCATATTTTAACATACTAACTATTTTTAGTCAAACGAGCGCCTCGGCGGGGCACTCTTAAAATTCTTGCGCCGCCGATTCGTGCTCCGCGCCGCTTTGCGGCTGATTTTTGCGTAAAGCGGTTGAGAGGGTGGTTATCAGCTCGCCCACTTCCGGTTCTACTTCAAAAGACGAGCGAGCAATGCCGCGCGGGAACACCAACTTACATAAGCGCGGCACGTTTTGAATCACTCTCCCGTTCGGCCGCGGCAGCGAGTCAATCAGCATAAATTCATTCTCATTCTTGAAATCCCACAGGAATGCGCCAGGGCGTTCGTAGCGTAAAGACCTGGCAGTGCGATCATAAGAATAAACTCCCGCGGCAAGAGGCAGCTTCATTTCGAAAATTCCTTTGGGCGTTAATGAAATATGGGCGATGGGGCGGCGCTTTTTTAGAGCATCATTCACCGCGCGAAAGTCAAAATCAAAATTCAGGTCTAAATGGGCGGCGATGTGAAAAAATTCCACTGTGGGGATTCCTCCGGCCGCGACCATCAGCGAATATATTGGGAGCGCTCCGGTGAAACGCGGGTTGCACTCAATCGGAAATATTTCAGAACTGGCCGAGTCGTAAAGAAAATCGATGCCGAAAATGCCTTTGAACCCGCGATCGGCAAGATAACCGCCGATGGATTCAACCACCTTTTGCGCGGTCTTTTCGGTTGATTCCGACCACGGATGAAAGGCCCAGTCGTGGCCGAGAAAAACGCCGGTAGCCAGTTGCCCGTGCAATGATTCCGGGACATCAATTAGTTGAAGTTGTAGCGTTGAAGTCAGGACGCCTTGGGACGTTATGCAGCCGAGCATAGAAAGAGAATGGCCCTCAATATATGGGGAAACGGTTACGGCCGAGTAGCGCTCGTCGCGCTCAAGAATGTCATGCATCTTTTGCCAGTCCTCGGCGCTCCTTATAAAGAAAGTGCCCAGTTCTCCCGCCACGTCAAAATCCGCACGCTGGACAACAAAAACCCTCTCCCACTTGCTCCACAAATCCGCGAAGGACTTTTGCAAGAATTCGCCGCGCGGTATCCGCCAGTCCGGAATTGAGGGCAGCCCTCTTTCCTTAATCACGTCGCGAAAATCGCCTTTCAAAATTACGCCCTTGAAGCTTTCCGGGTCGTTGCCGATCCATTGGATATTCTGCTCACGCAAAGTATCAACAATCTTCGGCGTGGTTTGATAGAACATCAAACGATAGGGATGTTTGCGCGATTTCAAAAATGCCTGAAAGGCATAGTTTCTCAAAAGGTAGCCGGTGGCATGAACCTTCTCGGCAATCTTCGGATGTTTTTCTTCCAGACAATAAATGGTGGCGTAGTTCCGCAGAAGGTCAATATCAACCGTGTCCTTTACGCAATAGATGGCGTAGTTTTCCAAAAATAAAGAAGGGATGATGCGCGGGTATGGAGCGACACCGACGGCGATAATTGTCTTCTCCTGCATGCGGTCAAGGACGCTGCCAAGATCGGGAACGTAACGCCGCCATGCTTCAAACAACTTCGTGTTCATTAAGATAAGTTTAGCAGATATGCCTGATACTTTTAACTTAAACCCGAAATCTAGTTATAGATGCGATAATATAAGCGAAAACTAATTATAACAAG
>CAZKCN010000039.1:5552-5808 GCA_964551555.1 uncultured Candidatus Saccharibacteria bacterium
CGCGTAATATAGCCGGAAGGTCTCTTCTTGGCCTGCGTCATTCATGGCGCCGTAAAAAACAAAAACCCCAGACGAGTTGCAAGCGTTTCGTGCCTGCTCTCGTCTGGGTTGCCTCACCTCCTTTCGCGCGAATCT
The DNA here is from genome assembly GCA_964551555.1 of uncultured Candidatus Saccharibacteria bacterium. Lineage (GTDB taxonomy): Bacteria > Patescibacteriota > Minisyncoccia > Sungbacterales > SURF-37 > CAYNAP01. Next base: position 5,688 of record CAZKCN010000039.1, read on the forward strand.
TCGCGCTGACATTAGCCCCGGCTACTAGGCCGCGGGCTTGATGGATTTGACGCCGGGCCCCTCGTCCGGCTTCCGGCTCTCGCGCGGATCGCGGAGGCGGAAGTGGACGCCCGACATCGGC
>CAZKCN010000040.1:0-5168 GCA_964551555.1 uncultured Candidatus Saccharibacteria bacterium
AACGAACGTTCTTACCCTTTTGGCAAATTTAAGAGTGCGCTCTTCTAAGTCGTATCGTTTCGAATTTTCAATTTCGGTCATTTGAATTTGTTTCGGATTTCGTGCTTCGAACTTCGTATTTTAGATGGGTTTGGGCTCATAATCCCCCGGCGCTTCGGCCAGATATTTTTCTATCTCCTTCCGACTTAAAAGCCCGGCTCGCGCGCCCACTTGCTGTACCACCGACATTGAATTTATCGGCGCCCATTTCAGCGCGGTTTTAATGTCAAATCCGAGAGCCAGCGCTGCGGTGAAAGTTGACGAGAAAGCGTCTCCGGCGCCGGTGCGCTCCAGCGGCGGTTTGGGATCGGGATAAGGGCGCATAAACCAAGTCGCCCGACCGTCATAAGCATAGGCGCCTTTAACTCCGTCAGTGATGACCGCTATTTTCGGCCCGAGCGAGAACATCATCACCAGCAGTTTTTTAATGTCCGGGCTGTCCGTTTCCAGAATGCGCTGGGCCTCTTCCTTGTTGGAGAAAAAAAGATCGGCGCGCTTGTAGATTTTGGCCAAGCGCTCCTTGCCGAATTTCATCTGAAAAGTGCCCGGCTGGAAAGCGAGCTTCACCGCGGGGCGCTTGTCAAAGTAATCGGCGATTTCTTCATGGTAGCGCCCGGAGTTTTCGCCCAAGGAGGAAAGATAAACCCATTTTGGATTATCAATAGATGGAAGCTGGTAATCATATTCCTCGTGCTTGACAAGGATGGTCCGGTCGTCGCCGTACCAAAGAACATAGTGATAGTTGGTTTTCACCTTTTTGTGGACGGCGACAAACCCGGTGTTGACTTTTTCGCCTTTGAGCGCATCAATGCACTCCTTGCCGAAGTAGTCACCGCCCACGTTTGAAACTAGAGCGCTTTTCAGTCCGAGGCGCGAGGCGGCCACCGCCGCGTTCGCGCTATTGCCGACAGCCGGAACGACGGTTACGTCATTATACGGCACTTTGTCGGCGAAACGCATGCAGATTTCGCGCGCGCCGCGGTCAATGTCAATATGCGCCGCCGGATCTTTGAGGCGGATGAAAGCGTCGGTTACCGTATCGCCTATAGCCAAGAAATCATATATTTTCTTCATGTCCTAATGACGGCAAAACAATGCCGCGAAATCTTCCATATAATTGTACGCTATTCAAGGCAGGACTGTACACGCGCAAGACGGCAAAACCTTTCGAAACGGCGTTTAATGCGGCTAGACGACATCCGCCATCAAAAAATCAGCCGATGTGGAGACGTCTGAAAGCTTCATCTATCTCGTCGCGGCCAAACTTGGAGTTGTCGAGCATTTTCCTGATTTCATCACGAGCGTAGCGTTTATGCATTCTAGAGACTACAAAATCCATAATTTCCTTAATCCTATTCTCTCTTTCCGTTTTCCCACCTGCGCCGCTGACGCCAAAAAATTTGTATGCGCTCGGCGCAATCAGAATAAACACCGCTATAGCCGTAAGCGCCACAACCATAGGATCCTGAAACCACCGATACACTTTTTCAATTGATGTCGGCTCCGGAGAAACACCCGGCGCCGGCTCCGGCGCTCTGGGCAAACCACCCTCCACAGGCAACATATCTATCGGAGCCGCAGGCGGAGTTTCGGAGGGAATAGGAGCGGGCCGGGGAGAGACCGCGGAGGGTGGAGGAGCGGGAGACGGACGTAGAGAGGTTGGAGCGGGAGTGGGTGGCGGAGAAGGCGCCAGGGACGGCTGCGGAGCGAGCGGCGGCACTGGGGCCGGCGATGGCGCTGGAGATGGTGTCGGTGATGGCGTCGAGGCACTCGACAAAATGTAGGAACCGTTTATGACCGCGGTTAAAACATCCTGCCCGGAACTGGCCACGTTCGTATCGGAAGTATTGCCGGGTGAAAAATCAAAACTGACGTTGGCCGTGCCGGCTGCTTTGACTTTGAAACGAATTTGAGCCAGCGTCCCGCTGCCGGTAAAGGTCTGGCCTCCGGAGACAACCTGCGAAAAAAGAATCTTGCCGCTGCCAGCATCTACAGAATTGGCGATATTGATTGGCATCAAAGAACCCGCCGTGATTTGCACACCGGATTGCGAGGTGTTGGCGTCTTGGACTTCCAAAAGAGAGCGATTGTAGTTAAGGCGATCTACATCCACCCCTTGAATGGCCGCGCCTCCGGTATTAAGCAATACGTCCACGGTGAAGAACGATCCGACGCTGAACGAGCCGGAAGAAGGCGATACGGCGAGCGTGGCTGACCAGACAGCGCCCGGTGCGATGGCGATAAGCGCCGCGATCAAGAAGAGTATCTTTTTCTCGGGCATGAAGTAGTTTTACTCATGGTAGACAGCTCACTCCCCTCGCATCCCCCAGTTCTTGCTTAATATGGAGAAGTCCAGGGTGTTGATTTTGGAGTCCTTATTTAGGTCGGCCAACGGGTTGCTGGTGAACCATTGGGGCGACATTACTGACCAGTCCAGAGAATTGATGACTTGGTCCTCATTAAGGTCGCCGGCGGGAAGAGAGTTCAGAGTCACATCAGAGTTGGCGGTAACGGAAACGGCGTAATGACGTTTTTTCAAGTAGTAGCGGGAGGATATTTCGATGTCATAGGAGCCGGCGGTCAAACTGACGTTGGCGGGAAGACGGATGAGCGGGCCGCTACCGGTGAAAGCGGCATAGGGCGAAACCGACCCGTCTTTGAAGAAACGTATGGTGAAAGCAACGCCGCTGATATCGCTCCGGCCCTCAATGCGAGGGCGGAAGGTTATATTGACGGAGTTGGGAGCGGGGGTAGGCGTTGGGGGTGTTGGAGTAGGCGCCGGGGTTGGCTTAGGACTTGAGCTGGGAGTCGGCGCGGGCGTTGGAGTCGGAGCGGGAGTCGGTGAGGGGGAAGGCAGCGTGGTGCCCGCGCCATACCGGTAGAAAAACATGTAAGGCCCTCCGGCCCGTATGATAGCGAGCTGATCGGGAGTTGCCCGATCCGGAAATCTGGTAGCTCCAAAAAGAACAACCGCATTTTGCAATTCATCGTAGGCCATAACGGTCCCCACTGCTTTCACGCCCGCGATATCAGAATCCATGGTAAGCGTTTCCCACGATTTTGCGTCAGGATGATACGCAAACAGGCCGTCTGGATAACGATGCCACAAGACCACGCGATTGACGCTGTCCCAGACAAGCTTCGGTTGGTTGAAGGTAACCTCATAGTCCATTGGGCCGCCAGGAATAGGTCCGAGGTCCTTCAGTTGGTGAGTGTCAAGGTTATAGCCGTAGAGCGTTCCATGATAGTCAATGGCATAAGCCATGCGTCCTTTGAGATCGGTGGCAATATAACTATCGTAGATGAAGACTCTCCCCACAGGCGACTGCACAGTAAACGGGTAATATGACCACGTTTTCTTTTTAATATCAAACACTTCCGCTTGACCCCCAAACCGGGTGATGGTGTCGGTCACCGGATCGTATATACTCATCCAACGCTCAATGCCGTCCTTCAAAATTTTATCTGAAAATGCCGCCCACTTCTTCGTCCCGGGGTCGAATGTCATGATCCGATAATAGCCAAGGTTATAAAGATCGGCCGGCGCCGCGCACGGGTTTCCGCTCCCGACCATGGTCCCCGGCGTCATCCAGAAAAGACGCCTTCCGGCATCCCAGTTCCAGCCAACAAAATCCGGGGCCGAAGGTTGAACCGCGCCTGCAGGCCCGCAGTAGGGATATTCCAAGCGCCATCCCGCTTGCTGTTCCGCCGGACTTGAGAGCCTCTCCGCAATGGAAAACGAGTAGGTCTCCTGGCGATATGAATTTTCAAAGACCCCTTGAGTCGTGGGGGTCAAAGGAGGACCCGCATGGTCGCCGCCTGTAAAATAGATTCTCCCATTCTCGGGATTGAGCGCGCCGGTCATATGTTTTAAACCTTCAATAAAAGGGAATGCGAGCGGAAGCGCTTTCCATGTGCCGAGTGAAAGCGCGACGGGGCTGCCAGGAGGCGTGGTTGGCGTGGGCGATGGAGTAGGTGTTGGAGTAGATATCGGGGTTGGAGTTGGAATTGGGGTGGGGGTGGGGGTTGGAGCGGGTGCGGGAGTCGATGTGGGGATTGGGGTAGTGGGTGGCGGAGTAATTGAGAGCTTGTAGAAATACACATTGCTGGTTACATAATTTACGACCACAAAGAGATCGCGCGACGGAATATAGTTAAACCGCCCGAACGTCCCATCGGCATGCGCCGCGTAAGGGATCACTCAGATGGTGGCAGCGGGAGAGCGTTTTGTCCATACAAGTGTATCCATATTGAGCGTATAGACGTCCGCGCCGCCGCTCCAAGCAACAAACACGTCAGCAACGGGATCGTATTCAAAACCGGGCTGGCGTCCTAGACCCAAAATTTCTGTGGCGCCTGTGGTCGTGACTTTTCGCATCGCAATCGTTCCGCTTGAAGTCAGATCAAATACCCTCACCTCGCCGATCCCAATCGCCACAAATTTCCTCCGCTTCGGATCTATGGCGGCCACCTTGCCGTCACCCACGCGATCGCTGCTTCGATTAGTCCAAGTGTTTGCAACGGGATCGTACTCGGCAAGTACCCTGCTGGGACTTGAGAAAAAAACGTGGCCTGTCACCGGATCATAGGCGCTCACAACTTCAAGTTCATTGTAAAAATCGGGAGGGATTAAGTCGGCTTTCCGCACCCATTGTAAAGTGTCAAAATCAAACATCCATGTGAGGGGGGTCCCGCTCCCATCGCCCCACCGCGATCCGCCGGACGCCCAAAGCTTATCGATACCAGGGAGATAGACCATCCCATCATAGGAATGTCGAGAGGTCGGCGTGCCGTCGCTATTGACATGCACCGAGGGACCGAGACCCGGCCCAAGAGGACTAGGAGTGCTGGGGTTGGTGAGTCGCTGCCATGCGAGCGCCGTCACATCAAAGGCATAAAGTTCGTTTCCCGAATAACTGCCGTGCCCTCCACCCCAGACCACGAGCCGTTCCCGTTTGGTATCAAAGGCGCCCCCGCTATAGCTCATGACTCCATAAAATCCTCCGTACCCTACCGGCGGCAATGGCGTGGGCTGGACGCGGTCAAGATTGGAGTTAGGCACCTCATACCACTCACCTGGCATTAAACTATCAATCGGACTGCCGGCCGCCGCAATGGGTATCGCGAGC
>CAZKCN010000040.1:5178-5747 GCA_964551555.1 uncultured Candidatus Saccharibacteria bacterium
GAAAACGATCAAATATTTTGCTGCTGGATAAAGAAATTTTATATTTAACTCGCTTTCCCCCATATACGGTTTAGCTAAAAAATTAAGGGAATATACATGACTTTATATTAACAAAAAAGCGCCCGCTTTGTAGAGAGCGCTTTTACCCCGTTACAAGAAAGCCGCGGGCGTAAGCCCGTAGATGAATTGCGGTATATATGGAAACCTATAAGACAAAACGCCATGACCATAAGCTCGTGGTCACCTTGTAACGGGGTTTACCCATATTCTTCGGATGCGGGCCAGCCCCGTTAGAAGCAAGACGCCGCAGAGGCGTCTTGCGCGCCTCCAGCGCGGGCTTCTAACGGGGCCAGCCATCATCTTCCGCCCTGAATTCCTGCTTGCAATTCCTGAATCTGAAGCTTTCACAGCTGAATCTGAAGTTCAAGGATTCTCCGGCGGAGGTCGTCAATAAGGGCCTGAAGTTCGGCGGGAGTGAGTTTCCGGAGCGTTTGAGGCGTCGGAACGGGCGGAACAGTCGGCGTCGGCTGGGGGGTTGCGGTTCCCACTCCGCCTCCACTTCCACTTCC
>CAZKCN010000041.1:0-5692 GCA_964551555.1 uncultured Candidatus Saccharibacteria bacterium
TTGAAATCATCGGAACTTCTATTCCGGGCGCTTCCCAAACCGTTTCGTCGTTGCCGACGATAGTCCGGAACGCGCCGACTTTCAACTTGGGCTCAACTTGTTTGAGAACATGTTCGGCCACGCGATCAATGATGGAGTCACCGGCAAAACTTTTCTGCAAAGCAAGCGGGGTTTCCGTGCCCACCATCTCCACAAAACATCCCAGTTTGAAGTCGGCAAGCTCTTCAGGCGGCAGATCGGCAAGATAAAAAACCGTGCCGATATGTTCTGGGGCTAAAATCCCGCGGTAACTGTAGCGGGTTTTTTGAGTGGCGATCCACCTGAACAATTCCAAAATCACCATTACACTGGCCATATCGTCGTTGGCCTGGCACGGATGGCAAGTGTGGGCGTTGAAAACTATAGTGTCCGCTAGTTCGCCCTTGTGATCGAGTTCGCCCACAAGCATATTGCCATTAACAAACTTGGTTTCCAGTTCCACCTCGTAATCTCCGAGCGTCCACTGTCTGAAGATGCTGTAAGGCACGCAAAATCCCCAATGCCGCTGCCAAGGCCGGTAATTGAACATACAGTGGAAGACGTAAGCGTCGGGGAATTCCTGACTGTAGAAAACGTGCTTGTCTAGTTCCTCTTTTGAAATGACGCCGGCGAAAGACGACGAATACCCGGCAACAGCCAAGGGGTGAATCTTGCCGTCAAATACGACCTGCCCGTCCCTCTTGATCAGCGCTTTTTGCCGAACCCAGTCGTGTGGAATGACCCAGCCGTTATGCTCTCTTCCGGAGGAATATTGCTTTATTCGGAACGGACAAATGGCCTGCATCATTTTGAAGGCCTCACCGTTTGCCGCCTGCGAAACGCCAATATTCAGTTCAAGTACTTTCTTAAAGATGTCGAAGTTAAACGCGTTTTCCATGATGTATAAATAATCAAGCGATTCGGTTAATTGGGTGTGCGGTCATACGTTGTCACCCAGCGGATCATGCGGGCAATGGGGAACATGCCGTCCCAAGGCGATTCGTAAAAACTCATCCCGCCTGCGTTCGGGCAGCGTTCCACGCCCCGCGCGGTGAGTGCATCGGCCAAAGAGATACGGCGCTCACCGTCTAAAGCCAATCCCACCGTCTGAGTATTCAAGGAACAGTAAGGCACAACCTCAAACACGTCGGTAACGGGCCGCGCGAACACCGTTCGCAAATAGCATGGAGCAGCGAGACCCGCATCTTCGTCGCCATACATAACGCTCCAACCCATCCCCCGGCTATAATGCGCTTCACCGCGCATATCGTACTCGGCGCGAAGCCCCAAAATAGTCATTACTTCTGCCGGATTAACCTCGCGCAAGGGGCGTCCAGCAGTAATTTGAGATAAGGCCCCGCCCAACAATCGCGCAAATTGAGAGGGCGTCACTACCCCTCCGCGTTCGATGAAGACAGTATGGGGCGAGTTGCAACCTCGCTGATCAAAGGCATTGACGTCACGGGCTACATCAAGCGCCAGGGTTTCGGCCGCATGTTCATCTGCCAAGCGTTCTTGGCCAATAACTACGAATGACACTTTGGGGCCGAATGTAATATCTTCCGTTCCGAACCGGCGCGGCAGATTCATAATCGTCTCTACCGCTTCGCGGCCGCCCCAAGCCACGCGCACATCGGCTATACTAGAGAGGGCCCGCGCGGCTTCGTTATCAGCGCGATCAATATAAATGACCGCCACGCTTTGAAATAATGTTTTCACGCTTAAGGTTTCGCCGCGCGGATTGGTGTAAGTAACTTCGGCAAAAGACGCCAGCAGATTGGGAATTAAGCCTGCATGGTCGTGAGATGTCTTAAGAATGTTGCCGTTTTTACTGACCAGTCCCTGTACGAGTGAAATCAAACCGACAACAGGAACATTGCCGGCAAGCCAATGAACCAATATTCCTCGGGGTTGAGCGCGGAACAAACGCTTATCACCCGGAAATAACCCTACAAAACGCTCCAGGCACTCGCGTCTGCCATGCAAATTAAGATCCAAAAGACCTTCCAGGCTGTTCCGCCGCATCCAAAGCGGAACAAAACCCATCCCCAAGTCGTTCAAGGTTTTAATAAGCGGGAGTTGGCTTCTGCTCCAAGCCATAGCGAGAGCATCCAAAAGGCCGATGATGTCATCCACCGGCAGTTTACTCAAAACCTGCTGGCCCATTCGCACCCGTTCGGCCAAGCGTTCCAAATCGCTTTCCACGGGGCAATCGTGGGGGTCGCCGTCAATCGGCAGGAAGGCCTTGCCCTGATCAAATAACACGTGGGCTTTCATGTTAGCGCGCTATAGATTATTGGCATAATTCAAATCCGAACTTCATAAATCTGTTCCGGCATAGTGTCGCCGCAGCCGCGCACTTCTGCGTCTTTAGCGCGGCCGATGATTTCAAATCCCCGACCCAGTTGATCGCCCGAACCGCCCTGGCGAGCCACAACGCGACCCATATCATCGGTCAGCAGGGCAACACCGGGGTAACTATGCGGTAGGGGCGTAATGAATTCAAGCAGTCCTATTTGGTCATCGGGTAAAACTTCTAAACTGGCCGGATCGCGAACCAGCACCTCGGAATAAACCGGAGTGTGTTTAATGCCGTTGGCATCGTCCGGGTAGACAACACCGAGCTGCTCGGTAAAACCATATACGTCCCGGACGGAACTGGCCGGCAAATCAAAAACGGACGACGCGAGCGCATTCAGCGCGTCTTTGCTCACAGCCTGATCCCGAAGTTTCTTCCATCCCCCAAAGTGAAGAAGGTACGTCGTTTCCGGCAAACAGATTCTAACGCCCCGCTCCTGAAGCGGCCGCAGAACGTACTGGTACAACATATAGGTATACCCCAAAACGCAGAAAGGAGTTTGCGCCGCGCTTAAAGTTCGGACCGTCCGCATGAAATAGTCTAAATCAAGGACCGGACCTCCGCCACCACTCTTCAGCACATAATGGGTTTCGCTTGAGGCGACGAGATATCCCCGTAAGCCAGCGACGCGCGCCGAGAGTTCGGCTTCCGTCCGGTCCTCTGCCGCCGGGGGCAAGTCAAGAACGATGAACGGCCGGCGGGCAGAACCGATCAGATCGGTTAAAATCGCCGACAGGCACCGGAGCTGACGCTCACGGGTGACGCGGTCCAATTCAACCCGGCTCGGAATTTGGGAAGAGGTGGCGCTTGAGGTCAAAGTCCGCACAATTTCGCTCTCTGGAACAGAACGAAGCACCATGTTCTTAAAGACATTCACCGGCATAAACGGGATAGAAGCCAGCTCGGTGATCGGCGTTCCGGGATCAAATTTTTGCTTAATAGACCAAATCCGAAAAGGCTCGCAACTCTGATAGTGGTGCGCTAAAGCTTCCTCGACGGCCGGCAGAAACACGCGCCGCTTTTCTTCGGGTCCAAGACCAAACGGCGGCAGGTTCAATAGTTTTTCAATGGCAGAAGTCATTTCAACTTTTGCTGAAATCCGAAACTTCAGCAGGCGTCGTCGAGTAATTGCCGCAAGTCGGATTCCGCGGCGCGCACGGGATTAGTTCGCGTGCAAACATCTTCAACGGCCAAGCGCGCGATGTCGCCGAAATCCTTTTCACCGGGGCGCGATGCGATGATTTTCGCCAGCGACCGGGGTACGCCGAGTCCATCGGCTAAATGCCCGACGGCCTTCAGCAAATCTTCTTCCCCGGGCAGTCCTACCTCTTGACCAAGCCGCGAGTACAGTCCCGGACTGCGGCCGGCGTTGTAGGCCATAGTCAAGCGGAGAAAAAAAGCCGTGCCTAAAGCGTGCGGAATATGAAGGATAGTCGAAGAGGCATGAGCTAGACTGTGAGCGAGGCCAGTGGAAGCAGCGCTTTGACTAAGACCGCTTAGATAAGCGGCGACGAGCATGTTCTCCCGCGCTTCCAGATTATTGGGAGTGCTGTAGGCTATTGGCAGCCATCGCAAAGTTAAGCGAGTAGCAGTGGCGCACAAGCTCTGCACCAACGGATCGGTGAGGCGTGAGATATTAGCTTCAACTGCATGAGCGAGCGCATCCATACCGGTATAGGCCGTAAGCTCCGGAGGCAAGCTCGTCACCACAGTCGGATCGAGTATAACAATATCAGGAATCCACTCGGGCGACACATACGGGTGCTTGCGGCCCGTTTGCCGATCGGTAAGCACAACCACCTGCGAAGCCTCCGAACCTGACCCGGCAGTTGTGGGAATAGCAAGAAGCCGCGCCTTCCTGCGCAAGGGCGGAATTCCAACTGAAACTCCTGCCTCGAACACCAGATTAGGATGTTCGTAATTAGCCCAAACAAATTTCGCCGTATCAAGAACCGAGCCACCGCCAACGGCTATAATCCAATCCGGCTTAAAAGTTCTTGCCAACGAACACAATTCGGCTGCTCCTTCCACCGTCGGCTCTTGTGATCTCTTAGCCCAAATTTGGATGACAGCGCCGGTTACAGCCAGCTGTTCCTGTATTCGGCTTATAGTCCCGTTTGACTCCGCAGAAGTACTTGAGAGCACGAGAGCGCGCGCCGCCGGCAGGGCCTGCAGACGATTCAAACTATCTTTACCAACACAAACTTCGGCCGGTTGGTGTATCCGTCTCAATATTCCGAGCAGCATGGTTTTACGATCCATAGTTTGCTCTCTTTGCATCGCGTAGCAGATAACGCTTAATTTTTCCGGATGCGGTTTTGGGAATGGCCTTAACTCGGCTGAAAACTCTGGGAATTTTATACTCTTCGATTCGTCCGCGCAACCACTGAACCAAATCGCGGGCGTCGATCTCGGTTTCGCTCACCAGATAAGCCCTGACGCACTCTCCAGATACGCCAAGAGGGTCCGGCGTACCTACGCAAGCGGATTCCTTGACACCCTTGAATCTGTTCAGCTCGGCCTCAACTTCTTCCGGCGACACCTTAAACCCGCCGGCATTAATGATGTCGCTCGCGCGCCCGACAAGATAAAAGTAGCCGTCTTTATCCTTGTAACCCAAATCTCCGGTGCGAAGGCCATTTTGGGAAAGAACTTGGCTGGTAAGTTCGGGGTCGCGCCAATATTCGCGCATGACCATATCGCCGCGGACGACGATTTCCCCCTTCTCTTCCGGACCGAGCGAGCGGCCCGTCTCGTCGCAAATTTCAGCTTCAACGTTCGGACTTGGCTTGCCGATGGTATTCGGTTTGCCGGCATCATAATGAAACTCGGTGAATATCGCCCGGGACGCCTCGGTCAGTCCATAGTGGTGGCAGATGCGCGTATGCGGCAAAAGAGCCATCAGTTTTTGCCGAGTCGCCGCCCGCATCGGCGCGCTGCCGATCTCGATGTAACGGAGATGCTCTCCGGCTTCCCCCAAACGGTCCCCGGTCATTTTCAACATCAGTTCAAAACCAGCGGGAACCAAAGCCAAACCGTTTGCTTCCAGGTCCAAAACCGCTTTAAGCAGGCTGGCGGGATTATTCATTCCGGATTCCAGGACAAGCGTATTCCCCACTTGCGCCCACGAACGCAGACGCCCCAAACCGAAAGAATGACTTAACGGCATGGGCACGACCTCAACATCATCCTCGGTGCCTTGTATAAAAGCGTTGATGTTCAGCGCAGCGCTCGCGATGTTGCGATGGGTCAGCACCACGCCTTTCTTCCGTCCGGTCGTCCCGGTTGTGTAGAGAATATCGGCGACATCGTCCA
>CAZKCN010000042.1:0-5582 GCA_964551555.1 uncultured Candidatus Saccharibacteria bacterium
GACTCGCGAAATCTTCGGGGTGCTGGAGAAAGTAGAGCCCAATCGGCAGGGCGACGACGAAAGTTACGAAGAGAAACATTGCCGTAACGCAGGGCACGCACACTTCTTTTTTGCGGCCGCGGAGCCAGTCAATGAAAGCGGCGATGATCGGCACGGCGATAACAAAGGGCATAAATCTGAAAGCAATGTAAGTATGAAAACCGAGGCCGGTGGCAATGCCGCCGAGGGCGGCTGAAGAAATTTTTCCGGTGCGGATGGCTTTTAAGAGCCAATAGATTCCGAAGGAAGCAAAGAAGGGAACGGCTATAGCCCGGAAGCCGATGCGCGAAAAGTTTAGGTGCCAAAAGCTCGTGGCGAGGAAGAAAGATGAGAGTAAACCAATGAGCTTGCCACGAGAAATCCGAAATTTGAAATCCGAAATTCGAAACAAATTCAAAATTCGAAATCCAAAGTGTGAAGCATTTTTGGAATTTTGAATTTGGTGCTTAGGATTTATTTCGGATTTCGTGCTTCGTGTTTCGAATTTTTCCCAAAATAATTCTTTGGTTGCAAGATATATCCCGAGCACAGTCAGCGTGCCAAATACGGCCGATACCACCCGCAGCGCCCATGGCTTGGGGCCGAAAGCTTTTACGGCAAGCGCCTGGACATTGATAAATAATCCTTCGCGGCCGTTGTTTTCCGGATAAAAAACTTTAAAGTCTCCGGTGCGAAGGGATTGTACAGCGTTTACGCCGTTAACCGCCTCGTCCGGCCAAAGACCCGGCGGTATTTCGGCGATTTTATAGAAGCGCAAAAAAGCGGCGAGAATGATTACGGCGGCGACTAAAACAATTTCGCCGCTTTTACGCATTGGCGATGATGTGTTCATACCTACTTTTAATTATAGCCGATTTTGCCTATATTTAATCAAAGAGCTAAAGTGCCAGGTGTGTATTTTTATGGCTGAAGGAACAGGGGAACAACCGAAACCTTGGCGTCTGGAGAAAGCGCCGATCGCCGCTCCGCCGAAAAGCGCAAGAGAAGAGGGCGCTCGCGGGGGAGTGATTGAAACTGCGGTTAAGAATAAACTTCCCGCCGGAGAGGGGAAGAAAGCGGCCGCCGCCGAAGGTCTAAAATTTGTCGCCGTCAGGCTCTCCAGCGGCGAGGAGATGGAAGTGAGCGAGAGCGACCTGCCGGCGATTGAAGAAGCGCTTAGACAGGCCGAAACCCGCCGCGAACTTAGCCGCTCGGCCGGAGTGGAAGATGCCGAGCTTGACGCGACGATAAGAGAATTTAAAAACATCCTGGCCGAGGTCGCTATAGCCGAGAGGGCGGGGGGCAGTCAAAAGGATGGACGCGGGGTTCGGGTGAAAAAGGGCGAATCACTTGCGCGACGCGAAGTACAGCCGGAAAAGGAATTAACCGAGGAAAGTAAAATCTCGCGCCTGGCCGAGGGTTTGGCTAACTTGGGGTTTTTAGTAAAGGAGAAAAAGGGCCAAGCACTCGGCGAGTTATACGGCTGGATGGCCGAGAAAACGGCAAAACCCGGCGAGGAGAAAGCCGAGCGCGGAGCCGTGCCTCGCCTCTTCGCCGCATACGCCGATTTGTACCGCCGCGAAGCGGAGGAAGCCAAAAGGGCGCTAGAAACTTCCAAGAGCGCTAGGGGCAGGATAGCCGGTATCGGCGCTCTTGCCGCCAACAGTCTTTACTACGGCCGCCTGCTTTTTGATCTTGGCGTGGCCAATCCCTTCCGGCATCTTACGGCGGCGAGCATGTTTCTTGGCCGCGGGGCCGAAGCGGTGAAGGAAGCGCGGTTTGCGGGAAAAGAGATTGTGGAGAAAACCCGAGTGGCTGATATTGACCAAGCTTACGAAGAGGCGATGAGAGTTTACGAGCGGGCTGAAGAGAAAGCAGGCGGCGGGAGTTTAACCGGCGAAGATCTTTCGCGCGCTTATCAAAGCTTCCTGCCGCAGGATCTTAAAGAGCGCTTGGGCGTCTATCCCGATACGGCTATGTCTCTCGCCGAGAGAGTCGCGCGCTGGGGTGTAGAGAGAAAAGTAAACCGGCTTGCCGCCAAAATGGATTATATGGAGCAAAGTCCGGATTTCTCTCCGGAAGAGAGGCGGGAGGCCGAGGCGAAGATACTGCGAAGGAACCAATCTTTTTTGCGCGATATGGATCGGATGATTGCGCAAGCTGGGACGATTGACCTCGTTTCTTTCGGCGCGCGCAATTTGGAGAAAGGAGCTAAAGCCGCGGCGGTGGCTCTTGCGGTGGAAAGTCTCGGCCGGATTATGGCCAATGTTTTTGAAGCTGTTGAGGCTCATGCCGCCGAGGCCGATCCCGCCGAAACCGGCGCGGCAGCGGGCGCGGCGAACGGCGCGGCTCCGGACGCGGCGACGCCGTCTTCGCCGGAAAACTTGAAAAAACTTCTTGAGAAGGAGGCTTGGCACACTCTTGAAGTGAAGCGCGGCGATTCGCCCTTGAAGCTCATGCAGAATTTTTACCGCGAACACATTGACAAAATTGCCCCGCGCTTCGGCGTTGATCCGGCGAGTTTCGCCGATGAAAGCGAGATGCGCCGCTGGGTGGAGACGGCAGCCACCCGCAGCATCGTCGGTCAGTTTATAGTTGAATACGGCTCCTCGGCCGCCGAGCGCCCCAATCCCGCGGCGAAGGCCCTTTACGAAAAAATGCTTGCGGCGGCTGGCCAGGGCGATAAGGTTGTGGACTGGAACAGCGCCGAAGATATGAATAAAGCTCTCTCCTCGCTTTCCAAAGATGAATTCAACAGTTTCCTCCGCGAGAGCGTGCCGAATCTCATCCACCCGGGCGATAAGCTTACCGTTGCCGATAACGGCCATATCGTTTTCGTTGATCCGGAGAGCCCGCGCGGCCATATTGCGGCGGTGGCCGCAGGGCAGGGTAAGCCGAAAACAGCATCGCTTTTGACCCCGCTCGCGGAAGGTGAGAGGCCCTCGGCGGGAAGGGGCCTAAAAGAGATGACTACAGCTCCAGGAAGCGGAACGAAAGCGGCGGCGTCGGTTTTGGAAGAAGTTACCGGTAAGAAAGTTCAGGATATTGTTAAACACCCGGTGTTTAACAACGAGGCGTTCCGGGAAGATCTGGAGGCTCGCGGGTCGGTTCCCTCTTTTGAAAAGTGTGTTGACAGTATTCTGCCGGAGGTAAGAAAGTATTGCGATGAAGATGAAGCAAAACTTGGAGAACTGGTTGATCACTTTCATAATAACGGCAGGCATATTTCAGCGGGGGAAGCATCTCGGGCTGTGGACAGTTTTTCTTCCGAGACTATATCTTCGCTTGGCAAGTCTGAAGACGTGAGCAAGCTTAAAGAAGCTTTAGCGGTGAGCGACTATTTGCGGGGTGAGTTCGCCGGAGAAGAGGCTGCCGAGGTTTTTAAGAAGTTAAGCGATCTTTTGGAATATAGGATTGTCGAGTTAAACGTCAATGGAGCGCTTAGAGCCTCCAAAGATTTGCTTAAGGCCGGCGATCCGAACAGCGAGACGATGTTTGGCCAGCTCGCTCAATACTTCACCGACAGGGGCGCGAAGCTGAAGAATGAAGAGCTTCGCGAGCTCGTCCGCGATTTTAGCTCGGCAACCGCTGAAAAGGTTCAGGCTATGAAAGATTTTGTTAAATTCCGCCGCTTCGCGCTGGTAGCCGAGTTTCTTAGCAAAGAGAAAAAGACCGAGCCGTTCGGCATGCTTAATGATTTTTTTCAGATAGGACTGGAGGCGCGGGAGAGGTGAGAAATGAGTATCCACACCGTCATTGCGAGGCGCGGAGCGCCGAAGCAATCTCGCGGGGTAGCTCAAAAGTTTAGTGCGGGGTTCTATTGTTGGCAGCCGCTCGGGCTTCGCCTTCGGCTCGCCCTCGCGGGCCAACAATAAAAAAGAGCGTCGTGACACTGTCAGACGCTCTCTTGGTGACCCCCTTAACTCCTTGGGGGCTTATTGATGGTTAAGGAGAAGGCTCGCTCCGCTACTGCCGGAGCGCGCGGGCGAGGCCTGCAAGCCCACTGATCAAACGCTCGATCTCGTCCGCGATCTTGCGATCGCGGTCGGTCGCTGGCGCCGGAGCCGCTCGCGGCGCGGGCGGGGCCGGCGGGGCGCTGATCGCGGGCGCCGGAGCGACCGGAGCCGTAGCCGGCGCGGTCGGCGCCGGTTGCGCGGTTGCCGGTTCGGCGGGCGCGGCGGCCGATGAGGCCGCGGGTGCAAGCTGGGCCGCCTCATCGCGAGCTCTGATGCGGCTCGCGAGCCCGTCAGCCGCCGCGAAGAGACTCCCCTCCTGCTTCTGCGGGTTTCGCCCGAATTCTCTCCCGCGGGAATCGGGGTCCTCCGCATTGGCGAGCCGGTAGAGCGCCGCGGCGAACCGCGAGCGGTCTACCGTGGCCTGGCCCTTGACGCCAGCCAGCCCCTTCTCGAGCTGGTCGCGGAGGCTCCTCACCTCTGCCTCGAGCGCTCCCACGCGCTCAAGAGCCTCGGCCGCGGCCTCGGTCGCCACTACGACAGGGTCCGTGGTGGGTTGCTGGGCCGCGACCGGTGAAACCAGCGCGGCCAGGAAAAGCCCGAGCGGGAAAACGCGCCGCGGCCTCATTATCGGCCTCCCTTCTTCGCGCGCTGAATCCTCTCCAGCGCGGCCTTGAGCCGGTCGTCGGTCTGTGTGACAGGAGCTGCGGCTGGCGCGGGAGCCGCCACGGTGGCGGGTGCGCCTTTCTGCTCGTCGGCCTTGGCGGGCGCCTCGGTCGTGGGCTTCTCGCCCTCGGCCTTAGCCGGAGCCGTGGCCTGCGCGGGCGCCTCCTCGGTCTCCGCCTCCTCGGTCTCTGCGGCGCGAGCCGCGGCAGCCTCCTTGATCTCGGCCAGCCTGTTGCCGGCCTCGATCTTAATCTCGACCAACTTCCCGCTGGCCGCCTTGCGGATCCCGTTAATCTGCTCGCTGGCCGCCTCGCGGATCTCGCTGATCTGCGCCGTGGCCGCAGCGGCCAGCCGGCTCTGGTAGCGGCTTACGGTGATGTTGGCCACGGCTAGCGCCATGACGACGCTGACCGCGAGACCGCCGAGGGCGATGATGAGCGGCACTGCCGCGCGGCGGCCGTGCCTGTCCTGCTGCAGGGTCTCCACCGCCCGCGAGAGCTTAGCAACGTCAATGTCGAGCTCAGCTAGCGTCCGCAGTTGCCGCGAACCCGGCATTCCGCCGCCGGCTACAGCCATCGCGTCCACCTCTTCTTGGGTCAGGTCCGCCGGCTTTCCCGTGCCGGGAGTGGCCGTCGCGCCGCCTCCTCCTGCGGCTGTGCCCGGATCCAATGGGTTTAACATCTTCCTTTCTCCTTTGTCAGGGCGCCGGGGTTGTCTTTCAGCCACCATGGCCCAAAGATCCCGACGCGGACTAAAACTTCCCAGATGTTAGCATTTTATTGACTTTTTGTCAATAGTGAGGTTTTGCTGCATTAGTATTGACTTTTTAGCTTAAATTGTATATAATCTGGGGCAGTTGGAAAACGATAGCAGAGGCTGAAAGACAGGCCTTTGAGAACTGAACAGAGGATGTATTACAGAGAACGGGTTGCCCGTAAGGGTAGC
>CAZKCN010000043.1:0-5437 GCA_964551555.1 uncultured Candidatus Saccharibacteria bacterium
TTGCTAAAGAACTTCATCCAACTGTATTTTGGTTACATTTATACATAATTACCTTTAATTTTAACACACCCTAAAACCAAAAACCATCCAATAATTAGATGGTTTTCAGCTTTATAACTCAGGCCACGGGGTACTGCCCCCCGTCCTCACCCACCCCAAGGGTGTGCGCTGCTTTTACGCTATGGCCTGTTATTTGATTTGGTTAATCCAATTTATTACAGCTTGGGCCAACTCTTTTTCTTTTTTATAAAATCCGTGATTGGCGCCTTTGATTATAATACCAGAAAAAGATTTTGTGGAATTCGCGTTTTGCTTAAAAGCTTCTATTAGTTTTTTGGCCGGGCGGTCCGAGTGTTCGTCTCGAGAACCGACTATAACTGCTGTAGGTATTTGAACGCTTTTTAACTCCTTCCACCTCGCTCTCGGATTATGATAAGGAAATACGTCTTCTTTGCTTCCGGCGTCATATAGACTCAAATAGCGTTCGGCGCTGTAAGTGCCGTATTTCTGCGGCAAGAGAGAGCGAGGATTTTTCTTTTTGAGCTCGCGGGCGATTTTGACACCCTTGCCAAGTTCTGTCTTGCCGATTCTTTTAGTTTCGGCGACGATATCGCTGATTGGCCCAAGCAGTATTAATCCCTTGGTAACTCGGTCGCGGGTTTTATAAAGATAATAAAGAGCTTTGTTTGCTCCGGTGGAGTGTCCGGCGAGAGAAGTATTTTTATAGCCTAGATTTTCGGCAAGCTTCATTGAAGGGCGAATATCCAGAATGCAATCTTCAAATTTTTCAAAACCAGCGCCTTGCAATCTTTTTTCCCCGCGCCCGTCTCTATTTACAATGTTATGCCCGCGGTTGTTGAATTTGAAATAGCCAAGGCCATTTTTTCGGCATCTTTGAGATAGTTCTTTGATCAAAGTCTGTCCCGAAGAAAATCGGGAGGATAGTCCGTGGAGCCAAACTAAAGCAGTCTTGGACTTCCTTTTCGGTTTAACGACTACCCCCTCAAGAGTAACTCCGTCTCGGGTTTTTACTTTTGTGAGAACAACTGGGATCACTTTATATTATAAAGTTTGGATATTGTTTTACTAAAACCATAATCTACACTTTTTGACGGCCGTCAAAAAGTGTAGATTATGGTTTTAACTTAGTGTTTTGTGCAGGCTTTTGACGCATTGGGTGCAAGCCTTGACTCTCCGGCCGGTCGGCAATTTGGCCCACTGGAGATTGGGATATTTTCGTTCGGTTTTGGTAAGATTGTAGTGTCCGCGGAGGAGCTTCCTTTTGCCGCCGATTATTGAGCCTTTTCCGCAGATAGAGCACTTACGCACAAAGTTAGTTAAGTGAATTAAGCAGGTTAAGCTGTCGTTGCTTAATTTACTTAACTCGCTTAACCTGCTCAATGAAAGTTACCACGTTTTTATGGACTCGGCAATAACCGTAATTTTTCAGCTGGCCATTCTGATGTTTTCGGTGGTCATTCATGAGGTGGCCCACGGCCTTGCGGCCAACGCCCTCGGCGATCCCACCGCCAAATATGCAGGGCGGCTTACTCTAAACCCCCTAAAGCACCTTGACCCTATTGGCTCGGTGGCGGTTCCTCTCATCTCAATACTTTTCGGCGGGGCGTTCATCGGCTGGGCGAGACCCGTGCCGTATAATCCCTACAATCTTTCTTTGCGGAATAAGGAGCTTGGTTCAGCCATTGTCGGTGGCGCCGGGCCGCTGGCTAACATTGCGGTAGCGGTTTTTTTCGGTCTCGCGCTTCGCGTTTTGGCGCCGTGGGCGGTCGGGGTTGAAGCGCTCGGGCTTATGGTTCAGATGGCCGTATTCATTGTGGTCATAAATCTTTGGCTGGCGGTGTTTAACTTGATGCCCATCCCTCCGCTTGACGGCTCAAAAATCGCTTTTCTCTTTTTGCCGCCGAGGTACGCTCACCTTAAAATAGCCCTGGAGCAATTTGGTTTTTTTATCGTGCTCGCGCTGGTATTTTTTGTTCCTTCGCTTTTCATCTGGCTTAGCGGCGCGGTCAGGTTTTTAGTGCGCTTTATAGTGGGCGCTTAGATTCTGACCCTTAAGCCTTGACGGAGTGAAGGCGGTCGGCTATTATTGGCGTTGCGTTTGACTCATTCAAAATAAGATGCCGCGCCGAGAATAGCGCGGTTACCGTAGATTTTCATGCCGACGATTAGTCAACTCCTGAAGAGGGGGCGTAAAGTCAAAAAATTCAAATCCAAGGCGCCGGCGCTGGCGCGCGGTTTTAACGCTTTGAAGAATCGGCCGGCGGTTTACCCTTCGCCCTTTAAGCGCGGCGTTTGCGTGCGGGTCTATACCACTACTCCCAAAAAGCCAAACTCGGCTTTGCGCAAAGTGGCGCGAGTCCGCCTGACCAACGGCATGGAGGTTACGGCCTACATTCCCGGCGAGGGCCATAATTTACAGGAGCATTCCGTCGTTATGATCCGCGGCGGAAGAGTCAAGGACTTGCCGGGCGTGCGTTATCACGTGGTTCGCGGGGTTTTGGATACGGTAGGGGTGGGGGCGAGGAAACAGCAAAGATCCAAGTATGGGGCTAAAAGACCCAAGTGAAGTATTTTGTCGGCGTTTTTTGGCGCGAAGCGCTTAAAAACGCAGCTATGAAAGCTTCAATTTTATAGTTACTCGCTTAAGCTCGTAAATAAAATTGGCATGCGCCGCAAGCGAAAAGTAGAACGAAATATTACTCCGGATTTAAAGTTTGACAACGCTCTCGTTGCCAAGCTCGTGAATTACGTTATGCGTCGCGGCAAGAAAACCGTGGCTGAAAAGGTGGTTTACGCTTGTTTCGGCATTGTTGCCAAGGAAACCGGCGAAGATCCTGTGGTTGTCTTTCAGCGCGCGATGCAAAACGCCTCGCCGCTTTTGGAGATAAAATCGCGGCGGATCGGCGGAGCTACTTATCAAGTGCCGCGTGAGGTTAGTCTCAAGAGACGCGTCGCATTGGCTCTTCGCTGGATTATCGCTTCAGCGCGCTCCAAGACCGGCAAACCCATGGCGGCGAAACTCGCCGAAGAAATAATCCTTGCGGCCAAAAATGAGGGCTTGGCCATAAAGAGGAAAACGGATATGCACCGCATGGCCGAGGCTAATAAAGCCTTTGCACACTTCGCTTGGTAATTTATTTAAACCCAAAATCCAAATGCCAAAACACGTTTTTGGATTTTGAGCTTTGGACTTGGCTTGACATTTGGATTTTGATCTTTGAGTTTTTTATTTATGGCCAGAGACTACCCCTTAGAAAAAACCCGTGACATCGGCATCATTGCCCACATCGACGCCGGTAAAACCACCGTCACCGAGCGTGTTCTTTTTTATACGGGGATCTCGCACAAAATCGGTGAAGTGCACACCGGGGACACGATTATGGATTGGATGGAGCAGGAGCGCGAGCGCGGCATCACCATAACCGCCGCCGCGACCAACACTTTTTGGACGCCGTCATACCTTGACGAAAGCCAAAAGACGAAAGAAAACGAGTATCGCATTAACATAATTGATACCCCGGGCCACGTGGATTTCACCGTGGAGGTGGAGCGCTCGCTCCGGGTGCTTGACGGCGGAGTAGTCGTTTTTGACGGTGTCGCCGGAGTGGAGCCGCAGTCGGAAACGGTTTGGCGTCAAGCCGATAAGTACAAAGTTCCGCGGATATGTTTCATCAATAAACTGGATCGCACCGGCGCGTCTTTTGAAAACTCTTTCGCTTCTATACTTGAACGGCTTACGCCCAATGCCGTGGCGGTGACCATACCCATCGGCATTGAGCAGAACTTTTCCGGCGTGGTTGACCTTCTTAGTATGAAGGTAGTGCGTTTTTCCGGGAGTCACGGCGAGGTGGTGGAAAGATATGACTTGCCGGACGATCTTAAGAAAACGGCCGAAGAATGGCGGCATAGACTTGCGGAGAAAGTCGCCGAAACCGACGACGCTCTTACCGAAAAATATCTCAACGGCGGAGAATTCAGCGAGGCCGAACTTAAAAGGGCTCTTCGCGCGGCAACTCTTTCTTATCGTCTGGTGCCGGTGCTCTCCGGATCGGCTCTCAAGAACAAAGGGGTGCAGTTGGTCCTTGATGCCGTGGTTGATTATCTCCCTTCGCCCATTGATATGCCGCCGGTCAAGGGCATTAATCCTGAAACAGGCGAAGAGGAGGAGCGGCCGGCCGACGACGGCGCTCCGTTCAGCGCTCTCGCTTTTAAGCTTCAGACCGACCCTTTTGTCGGCCAGCTGACTTATTTCCGTGTTTACTCCGGGACTCTCGCGTCCGGATCTTATGTTATGAATTCGGCCAAGGGCGAGCAGGAGCGAGTCAGCCGGATCTTGCGCATGCACGCCAATCATCGCGAGGAACTGAAGGAGATACAAGCCGGCAATATCGGCGCTATCGTCGGCCTTAAAATAACCAGAACCGGCGATACGCTTTGCGATCCCGAGCATCCGATTATTCTGGAGAAGATTGTTTTCCCCGAGCCGGTGGTTTCGCTAAAAATTGAGCCGAAGACCAAGGCCGACCAGGAAAAAATGGCTATGGCCTTGAGGCGCCTTTCCGAAGAGGATCCGACTTTTCGCATCAAAGGCGACCCCGAAACGGGCGAAACGATAATATCCGGCATGGGCGAATTGCATCTGGAAATCCTCGTTGACCGGATGAGGCGCGAATTTTCGGTGGCCGCCAGTTCCGGGCGCCCGCAGGTGGCCTACAAAGAGACGGTTAAGGACAGCGCTGAAGCTGAAGGCAAATACATCCGTCAGTCGGGCGGACGAGGGCAGTACGGCCACGTATGGCTGAAAGTGGAAAAACTGGAACGGGCTAAGGGCTTTGAGTTTGTTAATGCCATAAAAGGAGGTATAATCCCGCAGGAATTTATCCCGGCGGTGGAGAAAGGGGTCAGGGAGGCGATTGACAAGGGGGTGCTCGCCGGCTATCCGGTGGTTGACGTTAAAGTTACTCTTTACGACGGCTCCTATCACGAAGTTGACTCTTCAGAAGCGGCTTTCAAGATTGCCGGGTCCATTGCTTTTCAGGAAGCGGCGCGCCGGGCCGGGCTTGTACTGCTTGAGCCGATAATGAGAGTGGAGGTTGTAACACCGGATAATTTTCTCGGAGAGGTAACCGGCCATCTTAATTCCAAACGCGCGCGGATTGAAGCTGTTGGCAACCGCAGCGCCGGCATCAAGGTTATTGATGCCAAGGTTCCTCTGGCCGAAATGTTCGGCTATGCCACAACTTCGCGGTCGTTGACACAGGGCCGAGCAAGCTTTACTATGGAGTTTGACCGTTATGAAGAGGCTCCGGGGAGCATTGCCCAGGGGATTATCGAGGGTAAAAAGTGATGTTTCTCGAATCTATCCCGAATGTTATCGAATTCATCTCGAATCGGCGGTATTCGAGAGACATTTGAG
>CAZKCN010000044.1:0-5433 GCA_964551555.1 uncultured Candidatus Saccharibacteria bacterium
ACCACTCCCGAGAACTCGAGAAAGGAGCAGGATTTTATCGTAGCTATCCAAGAACAACTGGTACAGGCACTTAATATTCCCTATCAAGTAGTCATGATTTCCACCGGGGATATGGGTAAGCCGGACACGCGCCAGATCGATATCGAGTGTTGGCTTCCGGGACAGGGTAAATACCGTGAGACGCACACCTCCGATCTAATGACCGATTATCAGGCCCGACGCTTAAATTCGCGCTTGCGGCGGAAAGACGGTCGGATCGAACTGCTCCATATGAATGACGCTACGGCTTTCGCCATCGGCCGGATGATCATCGCCATTTTGGAGAATTACCAGCAAGAAGAAGGTTCGGTGCTCATACCCGAAGCTCTCCGGCCCTATATGCATGGCTTAGAAGAAATCAGGCGCTAGCCGCTCTGACCGGGGCCGGAAACGGGTTTATCCCAAGCCCGTTTTTTTGTGCTAAAATACGGCTGTGATGCTTAATTCGTCGCGGGTGGTTTATCCCCGGAAATCGAGACCGGGGAGGTCTTTGGGCCGGAGAGCGCCGCTGATTTTACTGGCTGTCGTCTTTTTGCCGCTCGCTTTCATCGGGGCGGTTTACGCCATGAATTCAAAAGCGGTGCGCATTGAGCGCGTCTGGGTTTACGGCGCCGCACTGCTTTCGCCAAGCGAGGTGGAAAGCGAGGTCAGGAATCAAATTGCCGGCAAGAAGTGGTTTTTTCTGCCTAACGACAATTTTTTCGCCGTTTCGGCGGCAGTCCTTGGCCAGAGCCTGCTTAAAAAATTCACCCAAGCTTCGGAGGTGGAAGTGCGCAAAGTATTTCCCAGAGACGTTGTAGTCAATGTTAAGGAAAGAATGTTGTGGGGAGTTTACTGCGCGAGAGATCGGGGCGAAATTCGCTCATGTTTTTACGTTGACGATCGCGGCACGGCTTACGAAGATATCTCTTCATTAGAAGGTTATCTTTTGCCGATTTTGTATTCTTCAGAAAACGTTGCTCTGGGGAGTAAAGCAACCGACGAAGAGACTATTGCTTTTTTTGGCGCGGCTAAAAAGGCGGCTTCCGAATTCGGAGCCGATCTTCTCTCGCTTACCTTCAGCACCTCAACTCCCGGGGACGCGCGCTTGGGTTTTGCCGAAGGATGGTCGGCCATCGTCACTTTGCCCCGTCCGGTAGAAGAGTGGTCGCTTATTCTCAAGACGTTGCTGGAAAAGGACATCGGCGCCCGGCGCGCCGAGCTTGAATACGTTGACCTTCGCTTCGGCAACAAGGTTTTTTATAAATTCAAATAAGTCTTGTTAGCACGGCCCGGCTTAACCGGCAAGCAAGCCTTCCCCCTCCATTACTGTAGTGGAGAGCGGGTCGCTAATTTTCTGGTCTTGCTCGGGTTCTAGCGCCGGCCGTCGGCAGTATTTTGCCTTCAGAGGCGGTTTGTTTTCAAAGGTATCTTTCGGCGATGAAGTTTATTTCGTTCGCGATCCATCCGGTTTCGCCTTGGGGCATAACCCCTTCTATAATTATTGGCGCTTTTTTCGGCAAGCTCTCTGGCGGCGTAAGGCCCGAATTGAAAAATGGGAAGTGCGGGCCGCGAATATAGGGGTACTCCTTTATCGCCTCATTGGCCGGCGCGGAAAAATGAACGGCTAGCACCGGATTTTTGAGGCTTTTCATCTCCCGTTCGTAACAATCCGGCTCCATTTCCTCCAAGTGACAGATATCAAGGACTATAGGCATGCCGGCAAATATATCGAGATCGGCAAGGTGCTGAAAGCCGAATTTGCGGATGTCGGAATTTTCCAAGCCGAAAGGAGATGATAGATGAAACGGTTTATTCCAAAGGGCAAGCTTGGCGTATTCGTCGGCGTGCATGACGCAGTATTCAAACCCAAGTTTCTTGACCAGACGGTCAATGGCGCGCGCGAGCTCATTAAGTCTTCCAACATGGCCGGCCAGCTTCGGCAGATGGAATGACGCGTTAAAGTTTTTTAACCTCTCCTGGTATTGGGCAATGGCCTCGTCGTTCATCGTCAAGAGTTCCTCGGCGGGGAAACGAAGCTCAACCCTCCGGGTATAAGGCGAGAGGATGTCAATTATTTTAAGTTGATTTTGGATCCAGTCGCCGCCGGCTACCCAATGATGCAATACTCCGGTACTTACGCCGACGGTGTTGTTTTTGGTGGTCAAGATGTTTAGAGACGGCGGAGGCTTTGGGAGCCTACCGCTGCGGAAGTAATTTCAGTAAGAGGGTAAACCCCGTTAGAGAACTCGCACGGGCGTTAGACCCCGTGCTTGTATGTGGGAATCGTCCCTGCGGCAAGCCGCGGGGTATTCTCTAATGGGGTAAACTATAGCGTCAAAGGCGGCAGCTTGTAAATAAATATGGATTGGCCGGCTCTCACCACCGGGCGGAAGGGCTTCAGCCATTCGTAGCCGTCTTCGTGTTTGCGGCTCGCGCCGCGGACCGGAGTGTAGTAAGCGCCCATTTGCAGGCTTGAAGAAACGGCAAGCCACCCGCCGCCTGGGGGGTAGCCGCGAGCCGACCACCACGGCTCAAATTTGTTGCCGAGGTAGTAAACAGGACTTCCGCCGCCGAAGTAATCCAAATTTATTTTCTCAATGCCGTTTTCATCGCTAAATTTGGCCAAGCGCTTGAGATCCTGCCCCCAGTCGTAGTTGGAATCGCCGGCTATTTGATAGCCGTTGGCTGTTCCGCCGGCGAGGATGTTGTAATAAGAAAGAAAATACGGGAAAGCGAGAATCACGCTTGCGGCTTGCCACAAAACCATAGCCCAGACGAAGATATAGCGCGGAACTGAAGCGATGTATATGCGATAAACTCGTTTCAGCCATTCCCACCATGTTTTAACGTCATCGCCCTTGCCGACACGGAGCCACGAAACTATTTCTTTTGAAACGAGTAAATAGATGAACGGAAAAGTGGGCAGGACGTGGCGGACGCCGATATTCAAAATGGAAGAGACGCTGGAGAGCCAATAGACGGCGATGAAAGTCAGGGCGCCGAATTCAATAAAGTGTTCGCGGATCCATGTCTTTACCGCAACCCAGGATTTTTCCGGCGCGCTTTTAACTTTCTTTAACCCAAATAAGACAGCAGCCAGCGCGAGCAAGTGGAAAGCGAGCGGCTCCTTCAAGAGGTAGAGTATCGGAAAGTACGAGCGCCAGCCCTCGGCGGTAACTTCACCCCAGAAGTAGGTGGTGTTGCCGCCGCCGGCTCTTTGAAGAACCATGATAACACCAAGAAAGTATTGCCCGAGCGGCCGCAGTAATCGGTTTTTGACCAGAGTCAAATCAAAAGCGGCGAGCGGGCCGAGAGGCGAGGTTTTTAATATCTCGGTTGCGTCTTGGAGCTGGCGCTCGGCGGGGTAATTCCAAACAGCGTAAGAATAAACCAGCCAGACGAGCGCGAAACCGATCGCGCCGATGAGCACGGTCTTCGCGGCAAGCCGCCCGAGAAGAACCCATCTTTGCTTTGGACTCAAAGGGGCGCGGGTTGCCGCCCAGGCGATGACCAGCAAGATGTAAGTTGGGACCAAAAGAATCAGCGAGAACTTGATAAGCTCGGCAATGCCGAAGGCCGCGCCGGCGAGGATTATTTTCTTGGCCGTAGGGTCTTTAAGAAAATTAAGGAAAGCGATGATGCCGATGAAGAAAGCGAAAGAAGCGCCAAGATCGGTGGTTACGAAACGCGAGTGAGCGAGAAAAGTCGGCGAGAGGGCGTAGAAAAAAAGGGCCAACAGGGCCGCGCGGCGTCCGAAGTGCTTTTTCGTCCACAGCCAAAAAAACAGCCCAAACAAAAAAGCGAGAAGCATTGTCGGCAGGCGCATGAGGCGGAGTATCTTATCGGCGTCGTTGCCGGATTGATAGAGAAAGGCATTACCTTGATCCCACTGCGGGTCCCAGTCGGGGCGGCGAAGATCGGTGAAGCTCGGTATGTCCACCGGAAAGCGGACATCGGTAAAGGCGAGAGGCAGAGCGGCAAGAGCTTTGGCGAGTGGGGGGTGTTCGGGATTAAAGCGGTAGTCGCGCAAAAAAAGATTGGCGTAGCCGGCCGGTATGTGAGCTTTCTCGTCAAAAGTGGCCGTGTCGTTCCAGTAGGAACCGAGCATCAGGATCAGCATTATGCCGAGAAGTAAGACGGGCAGGGTGTAATGCCGGAAAGTTCTTTCGTCCATACCCGTATTATACCTCAACCTGTTAGCGATTAAAAAAGCCCCGCTTGCGGCGGGTTCACCCCGTTATTGATTATTGAAGTCCGACTTCAATAATCAATAACATCAGTCCGGCTTCAATAATCTCATTTAGCTCTCATTTGACTGGGGATCACTGCCTAATTAGTCAGCACGTTTACTCGGGAATGACAAACGGTAAAATTCCGCCGCTGAAGGGCCGGACTCTGCCGTTGGGATAAAGGCGGTTGAGTTCTTTTAATAGAGCGCGGTCGGTATGCAGGCCGACGAAAACGGCGCGATCCAAGTAAGCCGGAATGTTATTCAACGTTTCCGGTGTGACAAAAAATGTGTTTGGCCGCAAGCTCGTGATGAAAACCACCGGCTCGGCGTTGAGCGAGATGCCGTTCACCAAAAGACTCGGTTCATTGACGACGACATAAACCGGGATTTCAGAGGCGATGCCGTTAATATAGTTGGCGAGTTCAGTCTTGCCTTCCTCAAAAGCGGCGGCGACTTTGGGATGAGACGCCCAGCGAAGGAAGTAGTTGATGGCCTCGGCCGCTGCCACCCATAGAAGAACAACAAGGGCGAGGAGTATGAGCTCGCGCTTGATGCGGAGAAGCCGCGGCTTTAAATAGTTCCGTGAAGGATCTTCTTTAATGTAGCCGTCAAGAGCTCCGATTATTTTACGCTTGATCCACTGCCAGGTTTGCCACGCTCCGACGCCGGATAAAATGAACACCGGGGGGATCGTGCCGATGGCGCGAAGAGCGTGGGGCAGGCCTTCGCGGGTCAGAGCCGAAGGCAGTATCATAAAGGCCAACCAGGCGATAAGAGTATAGGCTGATCGCCGCGGGATCGTCGCTTCGGCGGATTCTTTTTTCCCGAGGCGGCGGACGGTTTGGACAAGGCCGATAATAAATAAAATTCCTACCGGCCAGTAAAGCTCGGAGCGGCAAAATAAATTATGCCGCGGGTTGCAGTCGCCGACGAGGTTAAACATAGCGAGAGTCAGCAGGCTTGATTTGATAAACTCCTTAAGAGGGGATTCGGCGGCGAAAATGGAAATCGGCTCGGCTCGACTCGCGAAATCTTCGGGCTGCTGGAGAAAGTAGAGCCCAATCGGCAGGGCGACGACGAAAGTTACGAAGAGATAAAGCGCTACGACGCAAGGAGCGCACGGCTTACTTTTGGATTTTGCGTTTTCATTTTGACTTTTGACTTTTTCCGCCGGAGGCGGA
>CAZKCN010000045.1:0-5342 GCA_964551555.1 uncultured Candidatus Saccharibacteria bacterium
AGCGTTGGCGACGGTCTCCGGCAGACTCTCGGCTAACTCCTGGAGCATGTCTTCGGTGAGCGCCTGCAGTTTCTCTTCGGTAGCGGCATCCGAAATCCCCACCACTCGTATCCCGATCATACTGGCCTCCTTCTGCTGGCGTTACGGGCGAGTACCCAAATCCGGCGATGCGCGCTATGTCCCTTTTTCCGCCTGAAACTATAACAGATGCGGCTGATGATGTCAAACGCGATGTACAACGCGCGACCCGTCAAAAGAAAAACGCCCAAGGGTTACTCTATGGGCGTATGGCTTCAGTGGGCGGGCGACGCAGTGCGGGTGGCGTGATGGTGGCAAAGACTTCATATTTTTCGGGCCGATGGATTAGGAATATGCGCTAACCGACTTCGCGTCCGGGGCGGAGGCGGCAAAACGGATGAAAAGCGCTGTCCCCGCCGCGAGAAGCGCTATGCTTGCGCCACCGGCTAAGTTCAGACTATGGGTGATGAAAATGGCCTGCAAGGCGTTGGTGACCAGTGTCGCCGGCAGGAGAAACACGGCGACCAGCGTTGCCGGTCCGTGTTTCAGGGCTTTATACCACGAGAGGACGTAGGCGAGAAGAAGGGCGCTTGTAATAATGGTCCACCACCATTGCGAAGTGTTTAACTGCCATATTGCGGCGCTGCCGCCTCGCGCGGCGACGAAAGCGCCGAGTATTGCCGAGCCGATGATCATCCGCGAGGCGGCCACGGTTGCCGGCGAAACTTCGGCCAGCGTCCGTTTGGCGATTATATTTTCCACCGCCCAAAGTCCGGTGGCGGCGAGAATCAGGAGCTCGCCGGTGTTTAACTTAAATCCCGTGAACCCGCCGATGAGTAAGTTTGCGCCTAAAAGAAGAGCGACCGCGAACCATTGTCCTTGGCTCAATTTTTCGCGAAGAAATGGGTAGCCGAGAACGAGAATCCACAAGAACAGGGTCTTATGAATCAAGCTTGCGTTCACAGCCGAGGTTTCGGCGAGGCCGATGAAAAAGAGGGCAAAAGCCGCCGCTCCGCCGATTGCGCCGATCAGGAAAAGGCGTATAATCTGCTTCCGATTGAGGGCGCGGATTTCCGGCCACTTGGCTGCGGCGATGAGAATACCGAGGAGAAAGAGAGCAACAATAGTATTTTTTAGGGTAGTATAAAGTAGCGGGTCTTTGATGGCCGTTACGGCGATTTTCGCGAGAAAGTTATTCACGCCGGAAAATAGGGCGGTAAGAAGGGCAAAGGACAATGCTATCCGCATTCCTCTTTCTCCAGAAATTCCTTTTATTCCAGTCCAGGTGCGGCCTAACGGAGATTCCATAACTTTGGTTGATGTTGGCTGTTTTTCGGCGCCGGCGGCGATAAGTTAGAGCGAAACCACCGCGCGGTAGTGGTATAATAGTTCCATAATACCATGCGCCTTTCCCCAGACAAGCATCTCCACTCCCGCGAGCATGTCCTCGCCGATGATCTCTCGCGGGAAATGGCCGAGCCAAAGAAATTTGCGGCTTATCTTGGGGTGGCGAAATTGTATCACGAGTCGGATTTAAGGGCGCTCGCCAAGCGGGTTTTGGCCAAGCATGATCTTGAGTCCAAAAATCGCGGCAAGTATTTTTTCGCCGCGCTTAAAGGGCTTGAGAAAAAAATTATCTGGCTTAAGCCGAAGCGGCGCGAGAGATCCAAGAGGCGAACATGACTTTACTGCCTGTTGTCAGACTTCCGAACAAAATGCTCTCTCTTCCAGCTAAGGATGTTCCGGGCGAGGAAATCCAGAGCGCAGAAATGCGCCGCCTCATTGCCGATATGAAGGAGACTCTTGCCGCCTCGCCCGATGGCGTGGGTCTCGCTGCGCCGCAGGTCGGAGAATCCCTGAAGATTTTTCTTGTTTCGGAAGAGGCCAATTTGATCGGCAGTGACGGCTCGCTTCCTGAAGGGCACGGCACGGCGAAGAAAAAGTGGCGGCACTTTGTATTTATCAATCCCGAGATGATTAAGAAATCGCGGGGAAAAATAAAAATGGCCGAAGGATGTTTGTCGCTGCCGGATAAATTCGGTTTGGTGGAGCGGCGCGAGAAAATAAGCCTTTCGTGGCTTGATGAAAGCGGCAAAAAACAAAGCCGCGGTTTCACCGGTTTTTTCGCGCGGGTCATCCAGCACGAGATGGACCACTTGGACGGCAAGCTGATAGCCGATCGCGCCAAAAAGCTCTTTGGGGTTCTAGACGGTAAATGATGAACATAGCATTTTGGGGGACATCGGAGTTTGTCGGCGCCATTGAGAATGCGCGTTTTTTGCGCCGGCTTGTTGCGGCTGGCGTACGACCCGCGGTGGTAGTGACGGCGCCCGATGCTCCCGGCGAACGCGGGCGGAAATTTATCCCCGGAGCGGTGAAGACGGCGGCGCTCGAATTCGGGCTTCCCCTGCTCCAGCCGCCGACGCTGAAGGGATTTTCAGAGGAACTTATCCGGCGGGAAGTTGAATTGGCGCTGGTCGCGGCCTATGGGAAAATTTTGCCGCCGGAGGCGCTCGCCGTTCCGAGGTTCGGTTCGTTGAATGTCCATCCGTCGCTACTGCCTCGTTGGCGGGGTCCGACCCCGATCCAAGCGGCTATCTTGGCGGGCGATTCCATGACCGGGGTAACTATTATTCGGATGGACGAGCAAATGGATCACGGTCCCGTGATCGCAAAGCGGGAATTTCCGCTAGGTGATCGGGCCTGGACCGCGCCAGAACTTTCGGATGCCCTCACCGATCTTGCTGTAGGATTGTTCCTGGAAGTTCTTCGGCCGTGGGTTCTCGGGAAGATTGTCCCACAGCCTCAAGATCACGAATCCGCCACCTACAGCCGCAAGCTGGAAAAAGAAGATGGGCGCATTAACTGGTCAAAATCCGCAGATGAAATAGAGCGCATGGTCCGCGCTTTTAAGCCGTGGCCGGGGGCATATTCCTTTTGGCTAAGAAACGGAAATAGGATACGATTGGCCATAGAGGAAGCGGGCGAAATTAAGCAGATTGACGGCAGTTTGGGCGGGGAGGGAGAGATGTTTGCAAGCGGCGGAAAGCTTTTGGTGAAAACGGGAAGCGGGGTCTTGGCCATAGCGCGGATTAAGCCTGAAGGCAGTAAAGAGATGAGCGGAGAAGATTTTCTTCGCGGGCACGGCGATATAATCGGGGCGGTTTTTGAGTAATCGTTTAGGCAAGTTAAGTGAATTAAGCTGATTAAGCAAGTTAAACAACTTGAGCTCTCGGCGCGTAGCTTAATTCACTTAATTTACTTAACTCGCTTAATTTACTTCTAGAGTTTATGAATCCGGTAGTCATTTTCGGCATAATAATCGGACTGGTCGTCGCTTACTACGGCTTTTTTGGTGACGGCGGCGGCATTTTAGGCAGTGGCGGCGGGCCTCTCGCCGGGGGGCCGGGACGGGGCACGGCAATACAAAACCCCCAGCCGGTTTATACGGGCGGTTATACGGGCGGCACAGCCACCGGCGGCTCCGGTTCGGGGAGCGCTTCGCCGGCGGCGTCATTGAAGGCCGGCGAATCTCCGTTCAAGGGCGTCATTCGCATCAGCACGGTTGAACGCTTCGGCGATCGCCCGGAAAACGAGTATCTTACCATCCGCTACGACGGACGCTATCTGCCGAGTCCGGCGAGACTCATAGATGTTACCGGCTGGCGGATAGCCACGCCTCGCGAGTCGGAAGGCATCCCGCGGGCGCTCAACATTCCGGAGATAGACGCGGATGAGAGGGATATTTTCCTCCCGCCCGGCGGCGAGGTTATTATCGTCAGCGGAACGCCAAGCTACACCCGGAATTTTCGTGAAAATCAGTGCGTCGGCTATCTCACCGAAGCCCATCAATTCACTCCGTTCCTCTCCAGCTCCTGCCCGGATGATAACCCCAGCCGCACCCAGCTTTTGCGCAAGGGCTTTAACGGGCAGTGCGTTGATGTTATTGAAGCCATCCCATCCTGCCGCCGACCGGTCGGGCCGCTCGCCGCCGGCATAATTGGACAAGCCTGCGCCGACTACATCAGCGGAAACTTTAGCTATTACAGCTGCGTGAGGGATTTCCGCAATGACCAAGATTTTCTCAAAAAGAGCTGGCGGACGGTGCTTAGGCGCAGCCGCAAGCTTTACGACTCGCGGCACGACCGGATCATTCTTCGCGACCAAAACGGACTTTTGGTGGACGAGTTTGAATATTAAGTATTTATCCGCAAGAGCAAGCCCTGTCAAGGGCAGAGCTCGCGCGGCTACAAATACTTAACCCCGCACTAATTTTGCCACCGCAACTTCACTTTGGCTGAATTTGAGATGTGGTTGATGGAGTGGTGCGGCGCGCGGTGGCGAATAGCCAATCCCTTGCTGCGCGAAGCGCGCCGCCCCCGAGTTCCAGGCAAAATTAGTGCGGGGTGGAAGTAATCACGAATATACGAATCGGCGAATTTGTATATTCGTATATTCGCCGTTATTTGTATATTCGCGATTACTCTAACGGTTGCCGTAAGTTTCGGCCTCTTCCAGCTTCAGCGACAAAATTTTGGAAATGCCTTCTTCGCCCATGGTAACGCCGTAGAGAATTCCGGCTTGTTTCATCGTTTCTCGGTTGTGGGTGATAAGAATCAGCTGGGTTTTTCGGGAAAGCTCCTTTAGGATTGTCCCGTACTTTTGGGAGTTGGCTTCGTCCAATGCGGCGTCGGTCTCATCAAGAACGAGGAAAGGCGGAGGGTTTACCGCGGTGATGGCGAAAAGAATGGCAATGGAGACAAGAGCCCTTTCGCCGCCGGAAAGCATAGCCAGTCCCTTGATGCGTTTCCGCGGTATTTCAACGTCTATTTCAATGCCGTACTCCGTTTCGCCATTATCCTGGCCTGCTGTATAGTCTTCATCGTCCGGCGGTTTTTGGCGGAGCGGCACGTAAGACATTCCGCCCTTCCCGCCGCCGAAGATTATCCGGAAGTAGTTATGGAACTCTTCCTTTATCTTGGCGAAACCCCTTTTGAATTCACTCTCTATCCGTTCCTCAAGCTCGGCGGTGAGCTCGCCAAGATCCCTTCCGGCCTTAGCCAAATCTCCAAGTTCGCGTTCCAAAAACTCGTAGCGCGTTTCGGTATCGCGGTACTCTTTCAAAACCAGGGAATCTATCCCGCCGATTTCCTCAAGGCGGATGCGCAATTTTTCAATCTTTTTTCTTAGTTCTTCGCGATCAAGGCCGGAGAAGGGCGATTCGCGGCGAGCCAGTTCTTCCTTGGCCAGGCCGCTTTCTTCGGTAACGCGGCGAAGTTCGCCGCGCCGCAAAGCGAGTTTTTCTTTTTCAAAGTCAAGGCGCT
>CAZKCN010000046.1:0-4965 GCA_964551555.1 uncultured Candidatus Saccharibacteria bacterium
AGCCGTTTGATATCCATACCGGCGGCATAGACCATCTTACTGCCCATCACCCCAATGAAATCGCGCAGTCCGAAGCCGCGTATGGCAAGACGCTCGCCCGCTTTTGGCTGGAGGGCGAACATATGCTTGTGGATGGCAGGAAAATGTCCAAGTCCCTCGGCAATTTTTACACTTTGGCCGACGTTGAGCAAAAGGGATTTGACCCGCTTGATTTCCGCTATTTCGTCCTCGGCGCGCACTACCGCAAACCCTTAAATTTCACTTGGGCCGCACTTGAGGCCGCGAAAAACGCGCGGCTGAAAATAATTGATGCGGCTGAAAAAGTACGCGGCTGGAAAGGCAGGAGCGCGCTCAAAGACGAAAATGAGCTTTTGAAAGTTATTGCTTACTTGGAAAAACAGTTCCGCGCGGCCATTGACGATGACTTGAATATGCCGAAGGCCATCGCCGCGCTGAACGAGCTTACGCATTACGCCAATTCGCTTGAGGCGGCGGACCGGCTTTCGGGGCGGGGGTCGCGCATGATTCTTGCTTTGGCTAAAGAGTTTGACCGCGTGCTGGGATTGGGTTTGTTGGCAAAGAAGCGCGCGGTTGCCATCCCCGCCGAAGTCCGCGCGCTCATTGAAAAGCGCGAGGGATTGCGCAAAGCTAGAAAATGGGCCGAGGCCGATAGAGTGCGTGATGAGATAAAAAAACTTGGGTTTTTGGTGGAGGATATGTCAACCGGCCCGATCGTGAAACCATTCCGTTGAATCGCATACTCCACCAACTAACCTGTCGCGAAATTACCAAATTATTGAACCTTAACAATTCATTCACGATCGTGAGTAGAATGTTTAGATTCTTGAAGTGAGTATAACGAGTATGGGGTACTTTGTAGGGGGCACCTCGCGAGTCTAAAATGGTGAGTCTAGCGTACCTTTCTCGCGGATGCTGAAAATGTGAAGATGGGAGTGCAGTTCGAGAACGTCAACAAGTTCTAAAAAATCTTCCGGCAGTGGTCTGTTTCCGCGCCAGACGCTTTTCTGCAACTGTCGGTAGCCGGCGG
Source organism: uncultured Candidatus Saccharibacteria bacterium (assembly GCA_964551555.1). Classification (GTDB taxonomy): domain Bacteria; phylum Patescibacteriota; class Minisyncoccia; order Sungbacterales; family SURF-37; genus CAYNAP01. The sequence goes on from CAZKCN010000046.1 coordinate 1,049, forward strand.
CGACAAGTTCCAGCCGGATTGCGTCCCGCTTCTTGCGTTCCTTCTCCGGTATGTCGAAAATGACTAAGCGCTCCACGCCATCAGGTCGGCTCTCGACTTTGGGCTTGAGCTTAGCCAGATAATCTAGACCCCTTTTAGTAAGACGCCATTTGCTTTTCCGCGTTGTCCCCTTTCTCTCGATCAACCCTTGCGCCCGGAGCCTTGACAGCAGAGCCGAAAAGGTCTCGCGGCGAAAGCGGTAATCGTCATCGAGATTGAGGATGGAACGCCATAGTCGCGCCTCGGGGTATTTGGCCGGGAAAAAAGCGGAAAGCGACACCTCGCCAAATTCAGCTAACTTCTCCACGATTAGGCGGCTCAACGTCGCGTAGGGCCGCGGCTTCGGTTTGCGGACTGGCTTATGGAATGCCATATAAGAACATTAACAAATTTTCCACGATCGTGGAAGGTTTGTTAATGTTTATTTTTATGTTTTTGGTACCACTTTTTGCTGTGAGCGCCAAATGCACAATTTATGAACCGGCTGTCAAGACTTGCGGCTTGCCTCCCACAGGCGGTTTGATATATTCAAAACATCACCGTTCTAACTTCCCATTTCTCACCTCAAACTTCTAAACTATGGCCGACACCACCCAGCGCCTAGATACTGTCCGCATGCCGCCCCAATCGCTTGAAGCCGAGGCGGCTTTGTTGGGCTCGCTTTTGATTGATAAAGAAGCCATTTGGCGCGTGGCCGACATTTTAGAGCCCAAAGATTTTTACAAGGCCTCGCATCGCGCGATTTTTGAAGCTGTTTTGGAGGTTCTGGCCCGCCGCGAAGCCATTGACGTCCTCTCGGTTTCAAACCGCCTAAAGGAAAAAAACCTGCTTGACGAAATCGGCGGGATGAGCTATTTGGCGTCGCTCGTCAACTCCGTGCCGACCGCTTCAAACGCCAGTTACTACGCGCGCCTTGTCCACAGGAAGCGCCTGCACCGCGATCTGATTGAGGCCTCGCACCGCATTTCCGAACTTGGCTATAAGGAGGATGAGGACATAGAAAAAATTCTTGACGACGCCGAGAAAACTGTTTTTGCCGTGGCGCAAAGTTCCCTTGCGCAGGAATTCTTGCCGGTCAGCCGTTCTCTGGAAGATGCCTGGCAGCGGATTGAAAAGTTACATGCCGGCGACGGGGCGCTGCGCGGCGTTTCCACCGGCTTTGCCGATTTAGACAACATCCTCGCTGGACTCCAGCGCTCGGATTTGATTGTTCTCGCCGCGCGGCCTTCTTTAGGCAAGACGTCCCTGGCTTTGGATATTGCGCGGAGTGTGGCTCTGAAAGAAAATTTGCCGGTCGGCTTTTTCAGCTTGGAGATGTCGCAGGAACAGGTTATTGACCGCTTGGTTTCCTCGCAGGCCTCGGTTGATCTCTGGCGGCTCCGCACCGGACGGCTTTCGGATAAAGGCGATGACAATGATTTCGTCCGCATCCGCGACGCAATGGAGACCCTTTCCAAAATTCCGCTTTACATTGATGACGTTTCCTCGCCGACGGTGATGCAGATCAGGGCCATGTCCAGGCGCCTCCAGGCCGAGCACGGCGCACTTGGCCTCGTCGTTGTTGACTATCTCCAGCTCATCCGCGGCCATGCCAACGCCGAGAGCCGAGTGCAGGAGGTTTCGGAGATCTCGCGTTCGCTAAAGGCCATGGCCAAAGAGCTTGACGTGCCGGTTCTGGCCATTTCCCAGCTTTCGCGCGCGGTGGAGATGCGGCCGATGGGCCGGCCCAAGCTTTCGGATCTTCGTGAAAGCGGGAGCATCGAGCAGGATAGCGATATAGTCATGTTCATCTACCGCGAGGACAAGGTGAAAGAAAACACCGATAAGAAAAACATTGCCGAGATTCTGATTGAGAAACATAGGAACGGCCCGACCGGCAGGGTTGAATTGTTTTTCAACGAAGAGACGGTCAGCTTCCGGTCAATCGCCAAACATTTTGAGGAAGACCAAAGCTAGTTAAGCTGGTTAAGTGAATTAAGCAAGTTAAGCCGCGCCCGTCCGCTTAATTTACTTAACCCGCTTAGTTTACTTAACTCGCTTGTTATCCAAACCCATCCAAAAATTAGCTGACTTGTTTTTGAAGTTCCCCGGCGTTGGCCCGAAGCAGGCCACGCGCTTTGTTTTTCATCTTTTACGCGAGGATCCGGGACATGCCGAGGCGCTGGCCGAAGCCGTGGCTAAATTGCATAGCGAAGTAAAGCTTTGCGGCCAATGCTACAAAACTTATGACAACAATCACTATGCCGAAGGTGCTCTGCCGTCCGGGCTTTGCGAGCTTTGCCGGGGCGGAAAGCGGAACGCCAAAGTTATCATGGTAGTGGAGAAAGAAGTTGATTTGGAGAATATTGAGCGGACGAGGCGGTTTGACGGCCTTTATCACGTTCTTGGCGGGGCAATAAGCCCTCTGGATTCCGCAGCACCGGTGAAACTGCACCTGAAAGAACTTTTTGAAAGGGTTCGCTCTCTTGGAACCGGGGGCGGGGTGGAGGTGATTCTCGCCACCAACCCCACGACGGACGGCGATGCCACGGCTCTTTATCTTGAGCGTATTTTCGCGCCGCTCAAAAACCATTACGCCGGCTTTAAAATTTCGCGTCTCGGCCGGGGGCTCACAACCGGTTCCGAGCTTGAATACTCTGACGAGGTTACGATTGCCAATGCTTTGGAGAATAGAAAGTGATGCTCCCCGCTCTCCACGCCCACCGGGCAGGGGGCGGAAAGCATAAAGAGCAACATTAACAAATGTTTCACGATCGTGAAACATTTGTTAATGTTCTTTTGCCATAATGTATGGTATGTTGCAGGCCAACCCGCAAGCTAAAGCCGGGCCATGCGTGATATGGAAGGTCGTGGTTTTCTCTGCGAACGGGCAAACAAAAAAGCCGCAACTGCGGCTACTCTCCCAAGAAATCAGCTAAACTCGCAATCGTGCGTTCAACATCCAACTGTTTTTCTACTTCGGGGTCAACTTGGCGGGCTTGGTGGAAGGCGGCTATTATCTGCCGTATGATTTCTTGGCCCTGTGGCGAGTGCCAGTCAGCCTCTTGGTATAGCTCGCTGAACAAACGGCTGGCGCGGTGGCTGATCCGGCGGAGCTTTCTGATTTTGGCGTATTCGTAAAGCCCGAAAAGAACTATAGCTACACCGAGTAGAACAGCGATTGCCGCCATTTGTCCCTCCGCGGCTGAATTCCCAGTTTGCCCTAACTGCTAATTTTCGTGATTTCTACCTCGGTAAACGGTTGCCTATGGCCTTTCTTTTTGTGATAGCGGGTTTTGCGGTGATATTTGAAAACGATCTTTTTCTTGTCTCTCCCCTGCGCGAGGACCTTGGCTTCAACTTTAGCGCTTTTGACCAGCGGCTGGCCGACTTCCACTTTCTCGCCGTCGGCCACGAGTAAAACCTGGCCAAACTCAACGGCGCCGCTTTCGGCGACATCAATCTTTTCAATTTTGAGTTTTTGTCCCGTAGAGACGCGGTACTGCTTCCCACCGGTTTTGATCACGGCAAAGATCATGCTTTCTGAATATATCAGATTTATCTTCCATCGGCAAGAGTTATTCCTCTTCAACGCTTGGCCGCGGCAGAGCCACCGGTTCCATCTCAACGGCTTTGCCGGTTATGCGCATGACGTCCTTGTCCACCTTACCGAGTTCTTTGTAGGCGGTGTTGTACATATTGACGGTTGTGCCCAAATGCCCGCCGAGTTTTTTCATGTAAGTTTCGTAGCTTGAAAGATGCCGCCCCAGCTCTTCAACCCGCTTTCGGATTTCCTTGGCTGATTCCTCGATTTGGAGGGCGCGCAGGCCCTGTAAAACGGTTTGAAGATAAGCGAGGAACGAAGTCGGCGAGACGATAATCACATGCTTTTCGCGGAA
>CAZKCN010000047.1:0-4055 GCA_964551555.1 uncultured Candidatus Saccharibacteria bacterium
TCGCCATAAGAATACTGGCAAGCTTCAGATATAAAAAAGTTTATTTCGCTTAGGGCGCTTAGCTCAGTGGGTTTGGAGCAAAAGTTTTTACTCCAAACGGGCATTGCGAGCATGCGCCAAAGGCGCACGCGCAGTACTGTGCCCTGGAAGAGCGTGTCGTTGATTCACCCCGTTAGATTTTAGCGGGCTCGTAGCTCAGTTGGTTAGAGCGTTCGCTTGATTCACCCCGTTAGATTTATGGGCGTTTAGCTCAGTGGTAGAGCGTCACATTGACATTGTGAAGGCCGTAGGTTCAATCCCTACAACGCCCAAGTCAAAAATCTAACGGGGCAGGTGCGAAAGGTCTCCAGTTCGAATCTGGACGAGCCCATATAAAAAATCTAACGGGGCAAGCGCAAAAGATCGTACGTCCAATCCCTACTGCGGGCGCAACGCTTGCGGTTTTTGATTCCATGCGCTACTAATAACTACGGTTCTGCAGCACATAATCCAGGCAACCAACAGGAGGTGGGCCATGCCGAAGTACAATGTCGCGCGGCTGCAGGAATTCTTCTTCGAGGCTTCACTCCAGACCTACGCAGGCGGGTTTGAGGCAACTCGGATAGCGGAGCAACCACGGAAGCGGCGATTCGTGCGCCAACAAGACGAGCTCACCTACATCGATGAGTACTGGATAGGCGAAGATGGGTGGAGCAGCGGCAATACGGTGATCCTCGTCCGCGAGGTCCCGGCTTGGCAGATGTTTTATGGTGGCCAGGCAAAGGAGCACGGCATCGTCCTCGACTTTCTCAAGTGGGCGCTTCGTATTGGATATACCCGCAAGGAGTGGAATGGCGGCCGCGGGCCGCGCGAGCTCAAAGGAAACGGACTCGCCGAAGGGCTTGTTTACGAGAACTTCTCGCCTATACCGCCCTATGACCAGAGTTTCCTGGACTTCCACGGCCGCGAGCGCATCTGGCGGAAACCGGCTAGAGAGGTGGACGTTTTCTGGCACGAGCACCAGGGCTTGCTCCTCGGCGAGGCCGAGTAGCGAGTCTAAGAGCCGTCCGCTTTCACTGCTGGCATTACCGTACTAGCAGTGAAAACGGGCGCTTTTTATTTACAGCAGGAGTAAGCAGTTAGCCGGTTATAACAGTTCTCAAAGTCCACTATACGCTCGTTGCCTGCGTTAGATTTTGTACATATTCTACTAGCGGCCTCTTAAATTCATTCTGGATACAGCTAAGAACTGTAAGCTCCAACGCTTGCGGTTTTTGGTGCGATGCGCCGCTGGACCGCCCCGATTTTTAAGTTTGGTTCTATATTTGCTATTTGTTTAGCGGAATACCGCACTGCCATGCGGCGCGATTACCGAGGAGCTTGCTTTACCACCCATTGCTTTATCGTTGGGATTTTTTATGATAATGTTTCCATGTAAGTAAAGCTTGACCAAAGCCCCAAAAATGCCGCCGGAAGAAAAAAGCCCAAAACGCATACTGCTGATTGATGATGAAGAGCACATCCGCGTAACTTTGGCGGAGGCTTTGCGCATGAAAGGGTATGCGGTGACCGAACTCGGCGACGGCGCTGACGCCTATATCTGGCTCCAAACCAACAGGACGGATCTCATCATCACCGGCATAAAAATGCCGGAGCTCGGGGGCTTTGGACTGATGCAGCGCCTGCAAAAGGATCCGGCGCTGAAAAAAATTCCCGTTTTTATTTTCTCGCATCGCGGCGATGCCGAAGATAAAGCCAAAGCTTTTGAGCTCGGCGCGGTTGACTTTATGGTTTACGGCTTTATAACCCCGAATGAGATAGCCGAGACGATAAAACGTTTTTTCGGCGAAGCGACGGCCGCCTACAATTTGAAGCTTGACCTGCGTTTGCTTGACGGCCCGAGATTCAGAAAAGATTTCCCGGATATAATTTTGCCTTCGGACAGCGTTACCGTCACCGTGGAGCCGGGAAAAAACGGCCAAGCCGGGGAATTCAAAATGCGCCTCGGGTAACAAGATCGCATTTCTTAACCTATGGCTATATCTGTCATCCACCAAGATAGGGGCTTTTTAATTTTGAACAAGCCTGCCGGCGTCTTGACTCACCCCGTAAGACCCAAAGCGCAGGAGGCATCTCGCGCGTTACCGGGGCGGACGTCTAAGGGCGTCCGCGGCAGCGCGGGAATTAAAAGTCCAACGGTAACCGACTGGCTTCTCGGCCATTACCCCGAAGTCGGCGAAGTCGGCGATGATTCCAAAGAGAGGCCGGGGATTGTGCATCGCTTGGACAAGGATACGTCCGGGGTAATGATTGTCGCACTGAATCAAAAAACTTTTGAAGACTTAAAACAGCTTTTTAAGGAGCGCAAGGTTTTAAAAAAATACCTTGCGCTGGTTCGCGGCGCGCCGAAGAAAAAATCAGGGGTGATTGACGCGCCGATCGGCCGACTGATTAAAAACCCGCTGAAGCGGGGAATAGGCGAGCGGACGCGCGGGGTTCGGAGTGCCGCCACGCGCTATCGGGTTCTAGAGCGGCTGGGCGATTGGACGCTGGTTGAAGCCGAGCCGAAAACCGGAAGGATGCATCAGATAAGAGTGCACTTTTCTTTCATCGGCTGTCCTGTTACCGGCGACAAAACTTACGGAGGCAAGAGAGCCGAATTGCCGGGACTATCCCGCCAGTTTCTGCATGCCTATTCGCTTTCATTTAGTTACCCCGAGGGCCGGCGGTGGCATTTTGAAGCCGCACTGCCCGAGGACCTAGACGCCGTCTTAAAGCGGCTGCGCCGTTTGCGAAAAAGCCGGCAATATGATAAAACATAGCAGCAAACTAGACGCAATAACAAACCCGGCGTTAAATGCGATTGCGTCTTAGCTTGCGTAGTTTCTTGCGTCTAAATTTGCTTCTACGGTCTTTATGGACATTTTAGCTGAATTCACCAAAAGCCAGTTGCGCTCTGACATCCCCGACATCCGCTCGGGGGACACCATTAAAGTTTTCCAGAAAATAAAGGAAGGCGGCAAGGAGCGCATCCAGCCCTTTGAGGGCTTGGTTATCGCCCGCAAACACGGCCGGGGCATTTCGGCAACCATAACCGTCCGTAAAATTTCAGAAGGGATAGGAGTTGAGAGAATTTTTCCAGTACACTCGCCGACCATCCAGAAAGTAGATATTCTCAAGCGCTCCAAAGTCCGCCGGGCCAAGCTTTACTATATCCGCGGCAAAGCGGCCAAAGAAGCGCGCCGGAAGATGAAGGCGCAAGCGGTGGAACCCGCCAGGAGCAAGGAGACAGAAGTCGCAACACAAGCATAACGTATTAAAATCTGGCAGACGTAGTATACTTGAGGTATGGATGTACGTGGCGCAAAACCACGAATGAAAATTCCGACCGAGTGGTCACCGAGTCTCGCCTACGCGGTCGGTCTTATTACTACTGATGGTTGCCTTCAAAATGACGGCCGGCACATAGATTTTACCTCAAAAGACATACAACTTATTAAGCAATTTCAAGAGTGTCTATGGCTGCAACGCATCAAAATCGGATTTAAGATCAGTGGACACTCCGGCAAAAAGTGCCCACGTGTCCAATTTGGGGACATAAACTTCTACCGATGGTTAGTGCGTATAGGGCTTTCGCCAAGAAAGTCCAGGACGCTGAAGGCGATACGAGTGCCTACTGAATTTTTCCCTGATTTCATTCGTGGATGCTTCGACGGTGACGGAACGATATATTCATTCTGGGACAAACGTTGGGCTAATAGTTTCATGTTTTATATATCTTTTGCATCAGGCAGTAAAGAGTTCTTGCTCTGGCTTCAGAACAAAATCAACGCATTAACCAACGCCTCTGGCCATATTGCGCCTGGCACCAGAAAAACTTTTCAGCTAAAGTATGCCAAGAAGGACTCAATTGCTTTATTCAATATGATGTTTTACAGTGACAACCTGCCTCACTTGAAAAGAAAAAGGTTGAAGGCGTTGCAAATATTCCGTGAACACGGCAGAGTTACTTCAGAAAATAAACTTGCGCGGGTGGTGAAACAGGTAAACACGCCACTTTGAGGGGGTGGTGCCCG
>CAZKCN010000047.1:4087-4946 GCA_964551555.1 uncultured Candidatus Saccharibacteria bacterium
TAGAGCGTCCGCTTTACACGCGGAAGGTCCTAGGTTTGAATCCTAGTGCGCCCACCAACATTATCTAAATAGGCCAAGCTGGGGATGTCCTCCGTTCGAGTTAGGCGCGCCCACGCCCAAAAGCTAGGCGGGTTTTCGTTGCTAAAAACTCCGAAAAGTGATATTGTTGTTGATGTTTTTGCGGCGGGGTGCCGGAGTGGCTGAACGGGACGGTCCCGAAAACCGTTATACTCGCAAGGGTATCGTGAGTTCGAATCTCACCCCCGCCGCTCACCCTTATGAATTACATAACACTGCATCCGTTCATATCGCTCGCCGCCGGATTTTCTGCCGCTTTTTTGATTCTGGGCTTGCTGGTGATGAGCATCCACTTGAAATGGAGAGCGGTCTTCGGCAAAAAGGCCAAAACCAGCGCCGAAGTTACTGAACAAATTATGCAGCGCCTCGCGCGGCTGGAAGAACGCGCCGGGGGATTGGAACCGAGAGTTAACGTGCTGGAAGAAATAGCCCGCGTGTCTATCCAAAAAGTCGGCTTCAAGCGTTTTAACCCATTCAATGACACCGGCGGCGACCAGAGTTTCGCCATTGCCGTGCTTGACTACGGCAACAACGGTTTCATTGTTTCCAGTTTATACACCCGCGAAGGAGTGCGAACGTACGCCAAGCGCATAGAAAACGGAGTGGCCAAGCACCAGCTGTCGGAAGAAGAAAAGATGGTTTTACAACAAGCCATCGAAAGCTAAATCCTAACGTCGGAATCCAAAGTCAACTAAAATTTCCAATTGCTCTAATTATTCCAATCAATGCCCAATGACCGAATGACTAATGCCAAAAGCGTTTTGGGGTTTGCGGCATTAGA
>CAZKCN010000048.1:0-4927 GCA_964551555.1 uncultured Candidatus Saccharibacteria bacterium
ACTTGCCGACCGAGATCAATAATTTGGTATCCGGCGTTATGTTTTTGATGGATAAAGAAAAGCACTTTCCGAGCGGCATTTATCATCTGATCGGCGCATCAGGCCGGCTGGTTAGCCGCTATGCTATCGCTTTGTTTATTGCCAAGGTTCTCGGCGGCGGTCGGTGGCTGGTTATAAAAAGCTTTCGCCAGGATATCTTCCGCGTTCCCCGTCCTATGAATGCCACTCTTTTAAAGTCCCGCGGCATACCTATGCCCGATTGGCAAAAGTCATTGAGGCGATACTTGACAGAGAAATACGTAAAACCCAGGCGATGAAAATAGCTATTATTGTCCGCCGTTTAAACGTGAACGGCGGCACCCAACGTCAAGCCGTTTCTCTTGCGCGCGAGTTGAAGATTATGGGCCATAACGTTACCCTCTACACTCTGGTTTTAGACGAGAAGAACTGCTATCCTCATATCTTGAAATCACTCAAGGTCGTAGCCGCGAACAGCCGCGAAGCCGAGCGGCGCGGTTTTTTGTCTTTCGCGGCGAGATTCTCTGGGATGTTCGGCGAAAGCCTTATGGCTCGCCATCTCGCCTTTATGATTGACCACGACACCGAAGTTCTTAACCCTCACGACGGCATTGCCGATCGCGCCGCCCACTACTTCAAAAAATATATCAGGGACATCCCTTCGGTTTGGTCCATGAACGATGTTCCGCTCTTGTCCTGGGTTCGCGAGAAGAATCGCCGCCTTGGTCTGCCGGATAGGTTCTCGCTTGCGGCAGTGGCGGCGGTGCGCTTTCGGGACTTTTACGAAAAGATTTTTGCGCGCTCGCAGGACGCTATTGTTGTTCTTGATAACTTCAATAAAAATCTGGTCAAAAAGTATTTAAGCCGATCAAGCGCGGTGGTGCGTAGCGGCCTTAATGCGGATGAGTTTCCTTTCCGGGAACGGCCGCCGATCGCGGGTAAAAAAGTTTCCATTCTTGCCAGCGGCATTCTCTATCCGCATCGCCGGTTTGAGGATGTTATCGAGGCGGTCAAAATTTTGGTTGAGTGGGATTTTGACCCCAGTCTTTCCGTAATCGGCAATCAGTTATCCTCGCCGGACTATTATCAAAAGCTGGCCGGTTTAGTGAAGGCGTGGAGACTTGAAAATAGGGTTCGCTTTTTGGGCGAAGTGCCGGAGCGGGAACTGGTCAAGGCTTACCACGGCCACGACTGTTTTGTTTTCGCCAATGAGCTCCAGACCTGGGGCCTTTCGGTTTTTGAGGCCCAGGCTTGCGGCCTTCCGGTTGTCGTCTCGCGGGGCGCCGGGGCCCATGAGGTGCTGACCGACTGCAAAAATTGCATATTGGTCAACCCGCGGGATCCGGAGAATATCGCAAGGGCCGTCCGCGAGTTTGTATTAAACCCCAAACTGTACCAGCGGTTAAGCACTGCCGGCGCTTCATTCGTCCGCGAGAACATTTCCTGGCGGCGGTACGCTAAAGGCATGCTGAAAGTCTTCGACGAGTCAAGAGATAGGATTGCCGCCCGATGAAAACCGTTTTTATTACAAGTTTCCACTTGCTGATCTCCCGAAACATCCTCGCGAGTCCTATCTTGGATCAGCTGCTCGCCGATGTGGGTATCCGCATTGTCCTCGTTGTCCCGGAATCAAAAAAACTTTTCTTTGCGAATGAATTTGATCGCGAGCGCCTAACCATCGCCGGTTTTGATAAAGGTCTCACCCGCCAAGAAAAGTTTCTGCGCTATCTTTCGCTCGTCGCTATTAACAGCCACACACTCTCGATCAAGCGCCGAACCGAGCTTGGCGGAAGCGGCGTGTGGCTGGTCCGTTTAATCGGTGCCAAACCGTGGTTTCGCCGCGCTATTCGCTCGCTTGCCCGGCGCCTTACTCCCCGCGACCGCTTTAGGGGTCTTTTCGAGCGTTACACTCCGGATTTGGTTTTTGCCACTGACGTTCAAAATGAGCATGATATCCGCATGATGTGCGAAGCCCAAGACCGCGGCGTCCCGACGCTCGGCATGGTCAGATCCTGGGACAATCTTGCCGCGAAAGGTCTCGTGTGCGTCCTTCCGGATGTGTTGCTTGTCAACAACGGGATTATCAAAGAAGAAGCGATAAATTTGCAGGGAATTCCGAGTGAAATAATTCGCGTGGTCGGCATCCCGCATTATGACCGTTACCTAAATGAAGTACGAAGTTCGCGCCAAGAATTCTTTGAGAAAATTGGCGCCGATCCCGAGGGGCGCCTAATCGTTTACGCGCCGGTTGGTGATCGCTATCTTGATAATAATTCGGTGGACCGAGATATTATTGATTTAATTTCCAAGAATATGCCCGCGGACTCGAGGTTGCTGGTGCGCCTGCCTCCGGCCGATTTGGTTCGCGGAGTTAATCGGGTCAGCGACGCGCGAGTCATCTTTGACCAGCCGACGCTCCGCTACTTTGACCGCAGGAATACAGAGTTAACCCGTGAGGACGATCGGCATCTTGCTGACACACTTCACTACGCTGACGTGGTGATCACCGGCCCGTCAACGATTGCCGTTGACGCTATACTCTTCGACAAGCCGGTCATTTTGGTCGGCTTTGACGGAAGAGAAAAGCGCCCTTATTATGACAGCGTCAGGCGCTACTTTGATTACGAGCACTGGCAGCCGGTGCTGGCCAGCAAGGGAGTGCGCCTGGTGAGAAGCTCTCGGGAGCTCCAAGAGGAAATCCATGCCTATTTTCGAAACCCCCGCCGCGATGCGGCGGGTCGGAAGCAGATGGCTGAAGAACAGTGTTTCAAGCTTGACGGCCGATCGAGCGAGCGGACGGCACAAATCCTTTATGAGAAACTTTAGATTTAAGAGAGCGAAGGTGCATTTTGCCATACTCAAGCGCTGGCTTCTCAGCCTCATTTTTAAAGGCTTTGGGTTTCATCGCACCCCGGGCCTTATCAAGGAACAGTATGGTCCCGGTTGGATATTGTCTAGGGACCCTCTTAGTAGGAGCATGAGCGGGCGGGCGACCCGGGTGTTCAATGGCTCCATTGTCCAGTGGCGTTCCATTGACACCAGAAAATTCATCATATCTTGTTTTAGCAGAACGATCGCCGAACTCGGCCTTATGGATTATCAGGATGTGGAAAGAGTTTTGGAGTTAGGCAGCGGGAACGGCTTAAATATTCTGGCCCTTGCCGCACTCCATCCTGAAGTGAAAACCTGGAGAGGTATAGAACTCACACCGCAGGGGGTAACATCCGCAACGTCGCTCTTAGCCAACCCCCCGCTTAAATATCTTCGCTACGTGACCGGACTCGGCGCCGAGATTATTCGTGATCGTCTGGGAGGCGCCGACATTCAGTTCCAAGAGGGTAATATACTTAATCTCCCGTTTCCTGATGGTTCTTTTGATGTGGTGTATTCATGTCAGGTTATAGAGCAGCTGCCCCGCGATTACCGCCGCGCTTTTGAAGAAGCCAGGCGGGTTACATCAAAGTACGCTTTTTTCTTGGAGGAGTTTTTAGAAGCGCAGAACATTTTTCATCGTATGCATCTTCGCAATGTTGACTACTTTTGCGCATCTTTCCAGGAAGTTGAAAAAGCCGGTTTTAGAGTTTTTAAATTCGAGCCCTTTCCATTGCGACCACTTTATTATAGTCTGGGTTTACTCATTTGCTCCACTAGATAGCCAGATTTTTTTATGAGCATACCGTGGGTCATCAGAGTTGGCTTCGAGCGTCTGGGCCAAGGCTACTACCGTCTGCGCCAGAGCCCGCTGGTTTGGTATTACCTGTTGAATCGTGAATCCCGCAAAATTTGGCGGCAAAATCGGCGAGAGCTTGATCCCGCCCAAGCCAGCATTGTTGACCAATTAAACCGCGAGGGGATTGCCGCCTGCCATATCAATGAACTTTTCCCCGGCGAAGGGTTTCTCCGGGGTTTAATTGAGTGCGCTTCGGTGCGCGCGGGTCATGACCGGAAACCTGGCCGTGAGCCTGGCGCGCCGGCGGAAGAAGTTCGGCTAAAGACTCTAGCCAAAGATTTTATCCTTCATATCTGGGGCGGAGGAGGGACCTACCCGGTTGTTGATCTTTCCGATCCGTTCATTCGTTTCATCCTTGCCGAAAAGATTCTTGGCATCGCCGGCAGTTACTTTGATCTCGCTCCTAAACTCCAAGGTTTTTCGCTTCAGTCTACGATCCTCGTTCCGCCCGGCTCCTCCCCGCGCCTCTCCCAGCGCTGGCACCGCGACCCCGATGATAAAAAAATCTTAAAAATTTTTATGTATCTTAGCGATGTCGATGGGGCGGGCGCCGGGCCATTTGTTTACGTCCAAGGCTCTCAAGCCTGCGGCGGCCGATGGCGGCATATCTTTCCGCAGCAGCCGCCCGCGGGCAGCTACCCCCAAGACGGCGCGGTGGAAAAAATTGTTCCGGCCCGGGACATCCGGCCCTGTCTCGGCAGAGCCGGCACATTGGTCTTTTGCGATACCAGCGGGTTGCATAAGGGCGGCTATAGTACAACTAAAACCAGATTGATGTTCGCCGTCGGCTTTGTAAGTCGGGCTTCGCTTATGCCTGTCAATTACCAGCGCCCGGGGACTCGCGATGTCGAAACTCTTTCCGCCCTCGCGCGCTACGCGATTAAACCGTAGATTGTTCGATGAAAACTATTTTTATATCTAGTTTTCATCCGCTCATTTCGAGAAATATCGTCGCCACGCCCATTATCCGCCATCTTTTAGAGTCTGGCGGCTTAAGGATTGTGGTGCTTGTTCCTGATTACAAGCGGATGTACTTTGCGGAAGCCTTTGGGCGGCCGGATGTCATTTTTGAGGGCATTCCAGTCGGACCAGCTACCCGCAACAAGCGCGTCGGCATTTTTAAGCGTCTCGCTGAAGCCATGCCGCGCACCCGGCGTGCGGCTCTTGGTCGGGCGCGAA
>CAZKCN010000049.1:0-4924 GCA_964551555.1 uncultured Candidatus Saccharibacteria bacterium
AATCAGTACCCGGATAGCGCGTAGTACATTGCCGCTTGTTGTGATATGCTACTAATATATGGCACTTAAAAAGCAAACATATCTCATCAAAACGAAATATGGCTCTTTTTCGTGTGTTTTTGAGCCGGAAAAAGATATGGGCGGCTATGTTGCAGAAGCGCAGGGTGTGCAGGGCGCGGTTTCGTGGGGCAAAACACTTACGGAGACGAAGCGTATGATTGCCGAAGCAATTGAAGGATCAATTGAAACTCGCGCTATCTCGCAAGCGGAACGGCAAGGTGCTATCCGTGTGGCCCGCCGCGCTTCTTCCGCGACGGCCGTATGAGTATCCTGCCAATTCTTGCGGCCCGGCTAGTTATGCGCAAACTTGCGCGTGCCGGCTTTCGCCTCATGTATACAAAGGGAAGTCATTATTTTTTCCATCATCCGCTCAAAAACCGAATAACATCTGTGCCGCTTCATGGCGGAAAAGATATTGGACGAAACCTGTTGCGCAAAATCATCAAACAAGCAGGTCTATCAATCGAAGAATTTCTCAAGCTTTGAGTGGAGGGTACCAGACCATATGCGGCGAGTGTTGCATAGCGGCTTTTTTAATCGCCCAACTATCCGCGTAGCCAAGGAGCTTCTCGGCAAGTATTTAGTCAGAAAAGTTGGCGCAAAAGAAACGGCGGGTATGATTACCGAGGTTGAAGCCTATATCGGCTTCAAGGATGAAGCCTCGCACGCCAGCCGCGGCCGCACCGAGCGCAATAAAATCATGTTCGGCCCGCCCGGAACGTGGTATGTATATTTCACCTACGGCATGCACTGGATGCTGAACATTGTGACCGAGCGCGAAGATTACCCGGCGGCAATTCTCATCCGTGGGGTTGAAGATGTGAGCGGTCCCGGCCGGGTCACAAAATTTTTCAAAATAAGCAGACGTTTTAACGGCAAACCGGCGAGCCGCAAGACAGGTCTTTGGATTGAGGGCAGAGGAGTGAAAGTGTCCAAGCGGTTTATAAAAATAACTCCGCGCATCGGCGTGGATTACGCCGGAAGCTGGAAGTATAAACCGTGGCGGTTTATTGTTTATCCAGAATACTATGCAGCAAAACTGCGGGGATGAATGGCGGTAAACAATGTGAGATATCCGGGAAAATATGCTTGAAACGCTTCACCGTTTCGTCGCAGCAAATAGACCGAGTAAAAGAAGGCAAGCCGCTTTGCTTTTCATTCTTTTTTACCTACTCGCTTTTTTCATCTACGCGGCGTTCTTTGCTTCGCCGCAGGAGCTAAAGTTCATCGGAGCGAAGCAAATAGACAAAATCTCCCATTTTCTCGGCGGAGTATTTATTGCCGGCGCTTACGGATGGATTTGCGGCCGCAAGAAGCTCCTTTGGCTTGTCGTTCTCCTTTTCTTGCTTACCGTTGGCTGGGAACTTATAGAGATTTTTTTCTTTGCGAGCGTCCAATACTTTTACCGCGCAGCACCCGATCTCTGGCGGCTTGATTCCGCGGGCGATATTTTGGCCGCCGCTTTGGGCGGTTACGGTTATTGGGTTTTCGTCATGACCCGGGGAAACGCCGAAAAGCCGCCGCTTAGATAATCAGCAGGCCGATCTTCTGTTTTACATCCTTCAGCGTTTTATCGGCGATGGCCGCGGCGCGTTTGGCGCCGTCCTTCAGCACGGCAGTGATTTCAGCATCGTCTTGGCTAAGTTCAGAAAGGCGCTTTTGCAAGGGGGCGAGGCCTTGAATCACAACCTCGGCCAAGTCGGCTTTAAACTCGGCGTAGCTCTTGCCGACGTAACGGGCGATGATTTCCGAAAGAGTCATTTCCGAAAACTCGGAGAAAATTACAAGCAGGTTTGACAGCGCCGGCTTTTCCAGCGGGTCATAAAAGATTTCCTTGCCCGAATCGGTTACCGCCGCTTTTATTTTTTCGCGTATTGTATCGGGAGGATCGGCGAGAAGAACGTAGCCCTTGTCGCCATCGTCGCTCTTGGACATTTTCTTGCGGGGGTTATCCAGAGACATGATGCGCGCCGCTTCCTCTCGGAGGCGCGCTTTAGGCAAGACGAAGGTCTGGCCGTAGCGGTTGTTGAAGCGATCGGCAAGAGACCGCGCCAGTTCAACATGCTGAAGCTGATCGTCGCCGACGGGGACAAGCTCGGTTTGGTATAAAAGGATGTCTGCGGCCATCAGCGTCGGGTAATTGAAGAGTCCCGCGTATACGGTGGCCTGCTTTTGCCTCTTTTCCTTGAACTGGGTCATACGCTCCAGTTCGCCCATGGGCGTATAAGCATTCAGGATCCAGCCGAGTTCGGTGTGGGCCGGCACGTGCGACTGAACAAATACTATTGATTTTGCCGGATCAATGCCTGCGGCAAGATACGTTCGCGCGACCGCGAGCGTCCGCTGGCGCAGTTTTTCCGGATCCTGCGGCACGGTTATGGCATGTTCGTCAACCACGCACAAAATGACTTCATATTCGCTCTGAAGCTCCACGAACTGCTTTATGGCTCCGAGAAAGTTTCCGATATGCAGCTCCCCGGAGGGCTGAACGCCGCTGAAAATTCTTTTGCCCATTAGGAAATTATACCTCAATAACCGCCGGCAGAACCACCCCGCCCTTTTGATTTATAAGACGCCGGGCTAGCTCCGCGAAAACTACTCTTCCGTATTTGGTTTGATTTATAGCATTGTTATAAATCAAAAGGGCGGGGTTTACACTTCAATCACAACCGGAAGCACCATCGGCCTTCGCTGGGTCTTGGTGAAAAGAAACTGCCCGATTTTGTCGCGGATGTTATCGCGAATGTATTGGGGGTTTAAGGTTTCCTCCGCCGAGGAACTTTTTTCAATAATATCCTTTATCTTCTTACGGACTTCTTTAAGCAGTTCCTGGTTCTCGCGAAGATAAATAAAACCGCGCGAAATTATGTCCGGCGAGCCGCGGAGCTTCCCGGTCTCGCCGTCAATTATGGCAATGACCACAAACATGCCGTCTTGGGAGAGGGCCTCGCGGTCCCGCAGGACCACCTCGCCAATGTCGCCGACGCCAAGGCCGTCAACAAAAACATATCCCGCCGCGAGCTGCTCGTCCGTCAGGCGCATATCACCGTTCGCCGCTTCAATCACCTGTCCGTTATCGGCAATGATGATGCGCCGCGGGTCAAAGCCGGCTTCCACTGCGGCCTTGGCATGCATTTTGAGAAAGGAGTGATTGCCTTCAATGGGCACGAGATACTTGGGATTGACCCATTTCAGCATCTGCTTCAGGTCCTCGCGCTTGGCGTGCCCGCCGGCGTGGATATCCAGCATCTTGTAATTTATGACCTCGGCTCCCTCGCGGTAGAGTTTATCGGTCAGGCGCTGGACGGTTCGCTCGTTGCCGGGAATAACCGAGGAAGAAAAAACAACCGTGTCTCCCGGTTCTATCTCAAGGATGCGGTGCTCGCGGTTGGCGAGGCGCATCAGCACGGCATTATCTTCGCCCTGGGCGCCGGTGGCCAGGATCATCACTTTTTCGGGCGGATGGCGGCGCACGTCTTCAAGCGGTATGAGAGTTTTCGGATTAAACTTCATGTAGCCGAGCTCGCGACCGATTTCAATGTTGATTTTCATTGACCGGCCGTCAACGGCCACCCGCTTTCTATATTTTTCGGCAAGTTGAATGATTTGATTAAGCCTTCCAAGCAAAGAAGCGAAGGTGCCGACGATCAAGCGGCCCTTTGAATTTTTGACGATGTCCTCCAGCTCAACTTTGATGTCCTCTTCCGAAAACTGGTGCCCCGGCTCTTTTGCGTTCGTGCTGTCGGAGAGCATGGCCAGCACTCCCTTCCGGCCGAGCGCTTTTATTTTCTCCACTTCGGTTTTGCCGGCAATGTCCGATCGCGTGTCAATCTTGAAATCGCCGGTGTGTATGACTATGCCCTGCGGGGTATGGACGACGACGCCCAGAGCCCCCGGGACATTATGCGACACGCCAAAAAATTCAATTTTAAAGGCGCCGAGGGTTATTTTAGTATCGTTGGTTATGGTGTGAAGGTTTAAGTTCGTGCCGTAGTGCTTGTAGTCCTCCTGCCGTCTCTTGATGATCGCCGAGGTTATGTCCGTGCCGAAAATGGGGATCCTCTCGCCAAGCTGGGGGATGAGGTGGGGTATTCCGCCGATGTGGTCGTAATGAGCATGGGTGATTATTACCCCGCGGATGTTCTGGCGCTTGCCGAGAAGGTAGCTCACGTTGGGGATGATATAGTCAATGCCCGGCATATCCTCTTCGGGAAACTGCAGCCCCATGTCAATGATGACAATGTCGTTGCCGCACTCAAGGAAAGTCATGTTCCTCCCGACTTCCTCCAGGCCGCCGAGGACAACTACGCGTAAAGCGGCGCCGTGATTATTCATTGAACGGAAAACCAGCGGCAGCGGTTCCGCGCGCCTTCTGGTTTGAACGCTTTTTGATGTTCTCATACGGTTAAATAGACTCTAGAATAAATTCAAAACTAATGCAGATTTAGGACCGAATGCCGGAAGCCCGCCTAAACTTTTCCGTCCACTGGTGCCCGGAGGGAGAGTTGAACTCCCATGGGTTACCCCACACGGCCCTGAACCGTGCGCGCCCGCCTGCCTACGCCTATGCCGAAGGAGGGATTTGAACCCTCATGCCTTGCGGCACACGGCCCTGAACCGTGCGTGTCTGCCAATTCCACCACTTCGGCGCAGGCATAGGCGGGCAGGTCTGCCAATTTCGCCATCCGGGCTGAACCTGCATATTTATCGTGCTATAGTTCCTGAGAAGTTTGGGCGGGCGGCACACGGCCCTGAACCGTGCGCGTCTGCCAACTCCGCCGCTCCGGCGCGAGTTCCGGAAAACCATAAAAAATCTACTCCCTCGCTTATTCAGGATTGGGCGCTATTTGAGAGAATTGTTACC
>CAZKCN010000050.1:0-4905 GCA_964551555.1 uncultured Candidatus Saccharibacteria bacterium
GGTAGCCACGGCTTCGTAGGTTTCGTTTCTCGTAATGGCGATACTCTCTTCCACCGTATCCTCGTAGTCTTTGTTCTTAGCCGAAAAGACAAAGGTATGACGGCCGTCTTGAACGCTTTCCGGAGCGCGCACCGGGAAGTAAACGGTCGCCGCTTCATGGGCGTCAAGGCTTACGGCGAGTGATTTATTGCCGGTAATTTCAAGGGTGGGGCTCGCAAGAGTTACTTCAAGCTTTTGCTTCCCGCCGGTTTCATTGAAAATCTGGGCGCCGATTGAAAATTCGTCGCCGGGGACGACAAAGCGCGGCTTCAGGGGCACGGCCATCAATTCTTTTCGCGTGGTGAATTCCTGATAGCCCGCGCCGAGCTTGGTGTCTTTAGTTATACCCACCGTCTCCACCTGCCAAGTGGTCAGATTGTCGGGGAGAGTGAAAGACGCGCTAGCCCGGCCGCTCGCGTCCGTCCGCAAAACGGCCTGCCAGTAAGATGTGTCTTTGAAAGTCCCCCGCCTCTTTCTTGCCAGATCCTCCGGCTCCCCTCCTCCGCCGCCTTTTGTGCCGACGGGGACTTCGGCTTCATATAAAATATTTTTGACGTTGGAGGCGGTGCTGACCACAAGCGGCATACTGCCGTAGAAAAAGACCACTGGATCTTTCTTGGGATTGCCTTTAAGCGCAAGAACGCTGACATCGGCCACGGCCACCGACACTTCGGCCGCGACCGGCCGGTCCCGCCAATCGCGGGTCGTAACGGTCAAATTTATTTTTTCGCCCGGCAGATAAGCGTTCTTGTCGGTTTTGACCTCAACTTTGAGCGCGGCGCGCTTGGCGCTGACCTCGTAATTTATCTGCCCGTATTTTATCTCCGGGCGCGGCGAAAGAAGGACAACGGTCAGATAGACGTTCGGCAGATACTCCTCTTTGACTTCAAAGCTGTACTCGGCAAGGTTGCGGCTGATATCCACGATGTCGTAGCGGAAGATTTTGCCGCGCTCCAAAGCCACCAGGGCCTTGGCTTTTTGATAGGGCGACTTGATGATGACTTTGACTTGTTCACCGACGTCCACTTTATTTTTGTCGGTGGCCAGGTCTAGAGTTTCGTTGTTGGTCGGGCGGACAACCACCGCTCCGGGTCCGGAAACGTAGAAGTCGCGGATTGCTTCCACTGCGTTGCCGCGGCCATCATCGGTTTTTACCACGGCTTCATACTCCCCTTCCGCATCAAAAGTAAATTCATAGCTTGCGTCCCCCCGCGAATCGGTGTTAAGCGTCGTCTTCTTGATATTTTCAATCTTCTTTTCGGTGCGGTAGTAGTAGCGGCCGTCCACCTCTCGGCGCCGGAAGTATTCCCACTTGATTTTGTTTATCTCAAGAGTGATACCCCGCTTAGCAACAGGCTGGCCTTTCACATCAACGCTTTTTACGCGTATAGCCGCCTGGTCGCCCTTGGCAAGAAAGTTTTTGTCCAAGTTTACGCCGAGATACAGCTCGCCGCGGTGCGCGATGAATGATTTTTGATGGGAGACAGACTGACCGTCCGGATTTTGAACCGTGATGTTGACGACGAAAATTTTGCTCCGCTTGCCTTCCTCGTCCTTAAAAAACTTGGAAAAATCCAAGGGGATTTCAAACTCGGCCCGACCCCGGCCGTCAAGCGCCGTTTTGCCGCGCGAGATGAACTTGTCGCCGTATCCGCCGCCGTAGGAATAGTACCAACCGCTGCCGAAAGAAAAGTAGCCGTCGCTATAACGATCAAAATAGTAATCCTGACTAAGGATGCTGTAACTCACCTCCCCGCCTTCCACCGGCACGCCGAAGTAATAAGCGGCGTCAACCGAAAGTTTGGCCGTCTCGCCGGCGATGTATTCTTCCCGGTCGCTTTTGGCCTCAACCTTGAAAGCCGCCGGAGAGTACTCCTCAACGTCAAAATAGGCATAGCCGCCGAGAGCTTCAATGTAGTAAGTGCCAAGAGACGCTTGGGCGTCAAGAACAAGGCTGGTGTTAAAAGTGCCGAACTCGTTTATATCAAGCGTTGCGCTGAAAACTTTATCGCCGCGGCTGTTGGTAACGTTGACCGCGGCCTTTTTGTCGCGGAATATTTCATAGTTGCCGTCGTAGCCGATGCGGTGAAGCCCTTTGATAAACACCTCCTGCCCCGGACGGTAAATGGGGCGATCGGTGTAAATATAAACGCGCTCGGCTGAAAAAGCCGGCGAGGCCCACTGCAGTCTATCCACGCGCGAAGAGACAATCGCCGAATCGCCGCCGCTTTTTACAACGGCGCCGATTAAATTAGGCACGGGATCCAGCCGCGCAACGCCGCTCGCGTCGGTCATTACCGGCTCGCCGACGCGAACGGCATTTTTTTGATAAAGAGCGACCGCGGCTCCGCGAACCGGATCCAAAGTTCCAACCTCGCTAACCCAGTAAAGATTCTGGCGTGAGCCCTCCAAGGCTTTGCGCACCACTGCGGGATTGCGGTCGGCGTAATAAGGACTGCCTTCTTCCCACTCAATTTTCTTTTCCTGAACGGCCAGGCGGGTAACGGTTATAAAGGTGCGTTCGTAGAGCCGCTCGGCGGTCGGCCCGTCCGAGAAGGCCTTGGCGCGATAAGCTCGGCGGTAGTACCGAGGATGGCTGAAAGACAGGACAAAGTGCCCGGTGCGCTCGCCTATGTAATCGCCAAGATTGACTTGAAAATAGTTTCGCACCCAAAACTTTTGGGGCAATTCAACGCGCTTGGCGATACGGCGAAGACAGTTAAGCGATGAGGGTGGGAGAGCGTCTTCGGGGTACTCTTGGGTGTAGACGAGCATCGTCTCGGCAGAAACCTCGCAGATATCCAAATCAACGTAGTCAAAATTCTCAACGCCGTAAACGAGTTTGGTGCGTTCGGGCGAGGTGACGTTATAGCGTTTTTGAAGGTGAAAGAAATTCAGCGAAAACTCGGGAAGATCGCCGCTCCGGAAAGAAACATTGGCCGCGGCGCGCTGGCCGAAATCGTCAACCACGTCAAGATTTATCCGGTAGTCGCTTTGGGGGATAAGGCCGTAATAGATGGTGTTTTCAAACTCGCCGCCTTTGCAGGGCGATTGCGGGCGCGGAGTGTCAAAAGGCGAAAGCGTCCTGGAACCGGAGCTGAATGGCGACGGAGAGCCAAAACCGGGGTCAATAACCAGGTATGGTTCGTACCAGTTCCAAAGACCAAGCGGCAAGTTAGATTTGACGCGCTCGGTAAAATTTGACTCATCGGCGGGCTTAAGAGGGCTAGTTGAACAAATTTTAAGCTCGGTCAGTTTGACTCCGCTCTCGCCGTTCACGGGCGCGGTGCGCGTTATTTTAAGTTCGGGATAAACGGCGGCGTTTCTGGTTATCGCTTCGGCATTGATGGTCAGGCCGCCGCGATTGACAATGGCTTTAAATTGAATGGGTGCGGTTTCGCCCGGCTTTAATTTGCCGCTCTCAAAAGCAAGGTAGACTTTCTTATAATCGGTTACCTTTTCACAGCTCCCGCCGGAATAAACGATATATCCTTCTTCATCTACTCGGCATTTCTCGCCGTAACTGATGTCTTTGAGATACGGAGCCTTGACGCGCAAACGATCTTTGTCAACCTCCTCAAAGAAACTGACCCAGATCTTGCCCTCGGGGTCAAAAGCCTCCGGGCGGACGTGGCGGCTCCGCGGCGACTCGGCGCCGATATTCTCAATTATTTCCGGCACGTGAACGTCTCCTTGGCGACCCTCCTCCAGAACTATATCGCCCTCCAGCGGATAAGCCCGCGCGAGATTGAAACGGTAGCCGGTGTTGAAATCCCAAAAATCTTTGCGGTTAAAGCGGTCGCGCTCTCCGTAAATCTCAAGAATGGAGCGATCAACTATTTTGGTTTTGTCGCCGGTGGCCGGATCAACTTTTATCCGCGTGCCGTAGCTTGTGTTAAAGCCGACGTTTTCTCCAGAGGCTGCTTTCGTTATCCTAATCTCCCTTGTGGTCCGCGCGAGATCAAATGGCTGGTTGAAGGCGATAATAATCGGCCGATCGTAAAGAACAGTTCCGGAGCTTGAATGGACGTAGCGCATCGGCCGGGTGGTGAAACTGTGGGTTAGGCCGGCGACTTCAAGGCCGTCCATGGACGCCAGGCCGGAATTTACTTTGACGGTGTAGCGGCTGGCGCGCCTAAGGCGCTTCTCGGGAATGAACTGGAGATTTCTCGTCGTTGTCCACTTGAACTTGCCGGGGGTCTTCGGCGTAATTTCCACCGGCAGGCCGTCGCCAATAAGCCGGTCAAGGGTTGAGAGGGCGACCATCGGCCGGTTGAACACGACAGTTATTTCAGATTGCTCGGGCGCTTCGGCATTGGCCGCCGGGAATATAGCCGCAATCTTCGGATTTTCGTCAGCAAGAAAATCCTTGGTTATTTCCCCCGCTTCAGCGCTAAGCGCGACCGTATAATACTTGCCGAGTTCCAATTCTTTCTTCGGCTTGAAGATCATCCGCTCTTTGGAGTCGCTCGCAAGCCATGTGCCTTCTATCGGCGGATCAAAAACGATTTTATTTTTTGCCTCCTCGGCGCTAACGCCCTTGGGCAAGCTTATGGCAATGGCCGCACTCTTGGAAATTTTGTCCGGCACAAGTTGATATACTTCGCTGTAAGCCCGGCTGGCCGGCCCGCCAAAATATGAACGATAAAAAATCAAAACGCCGCCAGCGATGACGACAGCGACGGCGGCGGTCCATAGTTCCCATTTTTTGACGTGAAAACGCCCCGGCTCGGGCAGCGGCTCCGAGCCCGATGCCGGCAGCTGATTTAGTCCGGGATTTAATCCGACGGAAGCCTCTTCATCCATACTCCCAGCATACTACAAGCCGCGGTATCCGACAAAAGCGAGACTACGCTTTTCCGAGTT
>CAZKCN010000051.1:0-4857 GCA_964551555.1 uncultured Candidatus Saccharibacteria bacterium
GCAGTGCGCAAAAATCAATATCTTGACAGGGACGGATGTAAATTTATGTGCTGGGTTAAATCGTTAAATCTATCTCAAACTATGCGCAACAGAAACAAATTTACCGCCGCCATTATTCTTGCGGCCGCAATGTTCATCGGCCCCATAGCCTCGGCTCAAGCGACGAAAGTAGGTCCCGGGATGATGGGAGTGGGCTCCGAGTCGCCTGAACAGCGCGACGACCACACCGCCGGCGAAGAAATAGAGGGTAAAGAGATTTGGACAAAGCTCCAAAATAAAGAAATTTCTTGCGGCAATCTGTCGGAAGAAAATTTCGCCGCCCTCGGCGAATACTTTATGGGGTTGATGATGGGCGATTCTCACTCATCCATGAATGAGATGATGGTGCGGATGATGGGCGAAGAGGGCGAGGAAGAGATGCACGCCGTCATGGGTAAGCGCCTTTCCGGCTGTAATGCTTCGGCAGCGTTCTCCAGCGGGGCGCGCGGCTTTATGCCCATGATGCAAATGATGGGCGGCGGAGGATATGGGCCGATGACCGGCGAATGGGGCAGCCCCTACGGCTACGGCGCGTACGGCCAGGGTATGATGGGCTACGGCAACTCGCCCTACGGCTGGACGAGGCTCGTTTCCACTTTTCTTTGGTGGCTTTTGGCGTTTGTCGCCGTATTCGCCCTTTTTCGCTGGGCAGCGAAGCGGGGCAGAAGCTCATCGGCAGCGGAGGTACTGAAGGAACGTTATGCCAAGGGCGAAATCACCAAGAAAGAATTTGAGGAGATAAAAAAGGAATTGGATTAGCCGGCCAAGAAATGCAATACCGGGAGAACCTGCTTGGTTAAGCGGGCTCGCTTACTGCCGAAAATATGAGCATTTTCAAAAAACTTCCCAAGCGGCCAGCGGTAACCATACCGGCGATATTGATCTTGGCCGGCGCTTTGGCTTACTTCTTTATTCAGCGCGAGAACCCCCCAGCCGAAACTATAGCCGTCACCAGAGGGACAATTGTTCAGGAAGTCAGCGTAACCGGAAAGACCAAACCGGCCGAGAATGTCAGTCTCGCCTTTGAAAAGAGCGGCAAGATAGCCCGGGTAGACGCAAAAGTCGGCGACCGAGTGAGCGCCGGCGAGACCCTCGCCGCCTTGGATACAGCCGAGATTCTCGCCGATCTTCGCCAAGCCGAAGCCAGCGTTGAGGCCCAAAAAGCCGAGTTGGATGAACTCAAGCGCGGAACGAGGCCCGAGGAAATAAGAGTGCAGGAAGTGAAGGTGGGGAACGCCGAGGCGGCTTTTGAAGACGCCGCGAGAAATCTGGTTGACAAGCTGCAGGACGCTTACACCAAGTCGGACGACGCCGTCCGCGCCAAAACCGACCAGTTGTTCTCCAATCCGCGAAGTTCAAACCCGCAGGTGAATTTTTCGCTGGACGACGCGGGGCTAAAATCAAATTTGGAAAGGGAAAGATTCGCCCTGGAATCCACGCTGGTCTCCTGGAAATCATCGCTGGACACCGTCACTCCGGCCGGCGACCTTCCGCCTTACCTGTCCGCGGCCAAGTTAAACCTGGAGCGGGTAAAATCGCTTTTGGATAAATCGGCGCTGGCCCTCGCGAGCTTGGGCTCAAGCACGACTATTTCTCAGACAACCATTGACGGCTACAAGAGCGACGTTTCTACGGCGCGAACGAATATCAACACCGCGGCCAACAACCTTTCGGCCGCCGAGGAAAAAATGCGCACCGGACAATCCAATCTGCTTCTTGCCGAGAACGAGCTTATACTCAAGGAAGCCGGAGCGACGCCGGAGCAAATCGCCGCCCAAGCGGCCGAGCTCAAGCAAGCCGAGGCCAAGGTAGCCGCAGTTCAGGCCCAAATTGCAAAATCCGTCCTGCGTTCGCCGATAAACGGGACGGTCGCCAAGCAAGACGCCAAAGCCGGGGAAATCGCCGCACCGAATGTTGTTCTCGTTGCCGTAATCTCCGAAAGCAATCTGGAAATTGAGGTCAACGTGCCGGAGGTTGACATCGGGAAAATCCAGCGCGCGAACCCAGTAAGAATCACCCTGGACGCTTTCCCCGGCGAAAACTTCACCGGCCGAGTTTCCTACATTGATCCGGCCGAAACAATCGTGGATGGCGTGGTTAATTTCAAAGTTACCGTTCTTTTTGATCAAGCCGACAGCCGCTTCAAAAGCGGGCTCACTGCCAACCTGGACATAGAAACGCATAAAAAGGAAAACGTCCTTATCCTGCCGCAATTCACCATTATTGAAAACGACGAGGGCACTTTCGTTAGAAAAATTGACGGCAACGATACCAGGGAAGTTGCGGTGAAAATCGGGGTGAGAGGGCAGGATGGAAACGCCGAAATTTTGGAAGGATTGGGGAAAGGGGATAGGGTACTAAACGTCGGCTTCAAGGCCAACGGGAAGTGAGCGAAAACCCACCTCAAGCGTCTTAAATATTCCAAGCCCCCGCTTCAAGAAGAACAAAGAATCACGGCTCAATGATTTCAGTCCAAAATCTCATCAAAGATTATCAGGACGACGGCAACATAACGCGGGCTCTTGATGGCGTTTCTTTTGAGATAAAAAAGGGCGAATTCGTGGCTATCATGGGCCCTTCCGGCTCGGGCAAATCCACGCTGCTCCATATTTTAAGTTTCCTTGATCGGCCGTCCGCCGGCCGCTATTTGTTTTTGGGCAAAAGCATTGATGATCTTGCCGATATGGAACTCGCCCGCATCCGCAACAAAGAAATGGGTTTTGTTTTTCAGGCTTTCAATCTTCTCTCGCGCTCCTCCGTCTATGAGAATGTGGAATTGCCGCTGCTTTATTCGGAAGCTCCGCCCGCCCGCCGCAAAGATCTTGTTGAAGAGGCCATCCGAGCCGTCGATCTTGATGACAAAATTTCCACCGAGGCCGGCCGCCTATCCGGCGGGCAAAAGCAAAGAGCGGCCATGGCGCGGGCTTTGGTCACGAACCCCGACATAATTTTTGCCGACGAGCCGACCGGTAACCTGGATTCCAAGTCCGGAGAACAAGTAATGGAAATACTGAAGAAGCTCAACAGCGCCGGGCGGACTATAGTGCTGGTTACTCACGAAACCTATACCGCCGCCTTCGCCCGGCGCCTCATCCGCCTTAAGGACGGCGTGGTTGAAGCCGACCAGCCGATGGTGAAACCAATGGCCAACCACGCCTACACTAAATAACACTAATACACGAATGTGCACTAATTTACAAATGAAGACGGCGTATTTGTGGATTCGTGCACATTCGTGAATTCGTGTTATACATGCGCCTTTACGACTCCCTCAAAACCTCGTACTCCGGTCTTAAGCACGCCAAGGTGCGTTCGCTTTTGACCATGCTCGGCATCGTCATCGGCATCGCTTCGGTAATCCTTTTGATGTCCATCGGCAAATCAGCCGAGGCGCTGATTTTGGATCAAGTGAAAAGCATCGGCTCAAATCTCGTCTTCATCATCCCCGGAGCGACCAAGGGATCCCGCTTCGCCTCTCCGCCGTCGGTCCAGGGAGTGATAATCAAAACACTGGCCAAGAGGGATGCCGACGCCATCGCCCGCGAACCGAGTGTCGCCAAAGTGGCCCCCGAAGTGCGCGGACAAGCCAAAATAGTCTTTGGAAACAATGACACCTCGGTAACCTACACCGGCACTACCGCCGATTTTTTTGAAATAAGAAATTTCAGCGCCGAGCGGGGGACAACCTTCAGCTCTTCGGATGTTGATTCCTTCAACCGCGTGGCCGTTCTCGGAAACGAAATCTCAAAAACCCTTTTCGGCGAGCAGAGCCCCATAGGCAAGACGGTGCGTCTTAAAGACATAACTTTTCGCGTCGCGGGCGTCATTGGGAAAAAAGGTCTCGGGCCATTCGGCGTCGACCAGGACAACATTGTCATCATCCCCGTTACCATAGCTCAAAAACAGATGCTCGGCATAGATTACTACAACGTAATCACCGTTCAGGCCAGCGACGCCTACAACATTGAATTCGTTCAGTCGCGCATAACCTCGGTTATCCGGCAAAACCACCGCATAACCGACCCGGACAAGGACGATTTCACCATCCGCACCCAAGAAGACGCCCTGGCGCTCCTCGGCAGCATTACTTCCGTTCTTACTCTTTTCTTAACCTCCATCGCTTTCATCTCGCTCTTCGTCGGCGGCATCGGCATAATGAACATCATGCTCGTTTCGGTAGTTGAGCGAACGAGAGAAATCGGATTGCGCAAAGCCGTCGGCGCAACCAACGCCGACATTCTTCAGCAGTTTTTGTGGGAAGCGGTAATGCTGACTCTCGTCGGCGGAATAACCGGCATAATTCTGGGGTCGCTCTTCACCGTAGCCACTTATTACGTCCTGGTCAGATTCTCGCCCGCCGGCTGGACTTTCGCCCTCCCGCTCTCG
This sequence comes from uncultured Candidatus Saccharibacteria bacterium, assembly GCA_964551555.1. Taxonomy (GTDB): domain Bacteria; phylum Patescibacteriota; class Minisyncoccia; order Sungbacterales; family SURF-37; genus CAYNAP01. The sequence continues at coordinate 4,426 of CAZKCN010000051.1, forward strand.
GCCATTGGCCTCGCGAGCGCCGTATCCATAATAACCGGATTGATTTTCGGCATTTACCCCGCGCGCAAGGCCTCGCTGAAAAACCCGATAGACGCCCTGCGATACGAATAGAGACGGTTTCAAAACTCTTTCGCAGCGAAATTTCAGTTTTTCAGGCGAGACAAGGAAGGCGAGCAAAAAGACTTGAGGCGCAGTAGAACTGCGGGGATAAGTCTTTTTGCGAAGCCTGACGAAGTCGCAGCCGAAAAAATGAAATTGCAGCAGAAATGAGTTTTGAAACCGTCTCATAGTCAAATCACTATATTTCTAGGAAGAAAACAGCAAACTCTACGCACTTAATTCCGATCGGAATTAAGTGCGTAGCGAATCAAGAATACAAGAATGAACGAGGAGCTCCGCGCCGCAGACCTGCCCGCCGGCAGGCGGGGCGGC
>CAZKCN010000052.1:0-4816 GCA_964551555.1 uncultured Candidatus Saccharibacteria bacterium
TTAAGCAGTTAACAAAAACCCAGCAACTCATTAAACTCAAAAACTGACACGGGGACGCACGGCTTCGACAGTTCGCTGAAAATTGAGATGCAGATCGAGGGCGCTTGAGTCACCTCGTTAAAAACTCGCACCCAAATAAGTGCAAACTTATTCCGAAACGCTTTCAGCCCTGCCTACGCAGTAGCTTAAAAGCGTCTCCCTTCAATAAGCTATTGAAGGGCATCGGCGGATCAACGCCCGTTAGCTCCACCACCGGTGTCATACATCGGGCTCTAGCCGCTCCACTCCGGTAAAGCGGCCGAACTAACCGGAAAGCAATAGCGACATTTTGCCGAATTAAAGTCGCTGCTGCTAAGAACTAATTCGGCTAAATCTGTAGTCATCTCAATTCAAGGCGGTCTGGACAGGGGTTCAATTCCCCTCGTCTCCACCCCGTTCCAAAATTTACAACAGTTGTTTCGGCCATATAGCCCCCAATACAAGATAGGGACAATAGGATATTAACTGCGGTCGTAAATTTTGGAACGGGGTCCACTGAAATGTACTTCGTCTATGTTTTAATCAGTGATAAAGATAAAAACTTCTATATTGGTTTTACAAATAACCTTAAAAAGAGAATATCTGAACATAAAGAGGGCAAAAGTATTGCGACAAAGCATCGTTTGTCAATTCGGTTGGTCTATTATGAAGTCTGTGGTAATTTTATGGATGCAAAAGCTAGAGAAAGGTACTTGAAGTCAGGTAATGGCCACAAATATTTAAAGAAAAGGCTAAAGCATCACCTTGGAAAAACTCAAAAGCAAACCTAACCACTAACACCTATCCGCCGCTACCGCATCAACAACCAAATACGCGCGAACCAAGTCCGGGCTATTGACGAGATGGGTAAAAACCTCGGCGAAATGCTTTTGGAAGAAGCGTTTAAGATTGCCCAGGAACAGGGTCTTGACGTGATTGAAATTGCGCCGACGGCCAAGCCGCCGGTGGTGAAAATAATGGGCTTCGGCAAGTTCAAATACGCCGAAGCTAAGAAAGAACGCGAACACCATCCTAAAGAAAAACATCAAAGCGAAGTCAAAGTGCTCCGCATCGGCTTCAAAACCGGAAAGCACGATCTTGAGGTCCGAGTGCGGCAGGCTGAAGAATTCATGCACCAAGGGCATAAAGTCAAAGTTGATATGATGCTTCGCGGCCGGGAAAAGGGACTGCGCGACTTCGCCCGCAGGCGCTTTCAGGAATTTCTAACGTTAATCCCCGGCCACGAGCTTGAGCAGGGCGTAAGGTCAACACCCCAAGGCTTCACCGCTATTCTTAAAAAGGCGTAGGTATAGTAGAAACAAAACTAGCGCAAGCGCGGGCGTAAAACTATACGCAAACTTGCATTTAAGCTTGCAAACCCGCTTGCGTTTTGCTTTGCTTTTATGCTATGAGTGCTTTGGTAATATGAAACCCAGCAAATCAATACTAAAGCGCGTCAGGGTGACAAAAAGCGGCAAGCTCATCCGCCGCAAGTCCGGCCAGAATCACTTTAACGCCAAAGAGTCGCGCCGCTCCCAGCGCCGGAAGCGCGAGCTTTGGCTTGTTCGCGGCAAAACGGCCAAACTTTTCAGAAACCGCATTTAATAGCTCGCCCCATATTCAACATTCCACACTCTACACTCCACGTTCCACATTCAACATTCTAAACTATGACCCGAGTCAAACGCGGCGTAATCGCCGCCAAAAGACGAAGAAAAACCCTCGGCCACGCCAAGGGCTTCAAGTGGGGCAGAAAATCCAAAGAGCGCGCGGCGCATGACGCTCTTCTGCACGCCTGGACTCACCAATTCCGCGACCGCAAGAGAAAAAAGCGGGACTTTCGGCGGCTGTGGAATGTCAAAATCAATGCCGGATCGCGCTCAAGCGGCATCAGTTACAGCAAGTTTATCGCCGCGCTCGCGAAGAAAAATATCAAGCTTGACCGTAAAATTCTCGCCGACCTCGCCGAGCACGAACCGAAAGTTTTCGCGAAGATTGTGGAACGCGCAAAATAACTGATTGCCGCAAGCGGCGTCCGGACTCGAGTCCGGACGCCGCTTGCTTTTATTTCAGCGCCGAGCCACGAAGAGAGTCGCAATAAAAGCCAGCACTCCGGCCAGAATAATAACCGGCCCGGGAGCAAGCGATAATTTTGCGGCTAAGAGCGCTCCCCCGCCGGCAATTGCCCCGCCAAATATCCCGCTCAAAACGATGTAACTGGTCATACTGCGGCTTACGTTCTTGGCAATGGAGGCCGGTATAATGGTCAGCGCGCCCATCAAGAGCGTGCCGACAAGTTTTATGCCTATGGCCACCACCGACGAGAAAAGAAGCAGAAACACAAGATCAGCCGAGCGGCGGGGATTGGCGATAGCGGCGATCTCCGGCGCGAATATGGCGAGAAGCTCTTTTTTAATGATCAGCAAAGTTGCCGCGATTATGGCCAGGGCCGCCGCCGCAACCGAGAGAAAGCCAAGACCGGTAAGCGGCGCGAACGAACCGAAAAGCGATTCCAAAATTTCTTCGTTCGGCAAACCGAGAACCCCCGCCGCCAAACTCGCGGTGAAAAGAATGCCGACAATGGCTTCGCCCGGAAGCCGAGTCCGTTTCTCCAGCCACCACACCAGCCACGCCGCAAGTAAAAGAAACAAAAGCGCCCCCCAAAAAGGGTCAAGCTCAAAGGCCAGAGCCAAAGCAATGCCCGGCAAAGCGACGTGCGACAAAGCATCGCCCACCAAAGCCATCCTCCGCAAAATAACCAAAGCGCCAACCACCCCGGAGGCCGCGCCGATGAGCAAGGCCGCAATAAAATACTGCTCGGACAAGATGGCCATCATCGCCGGGAGTGAGAGTTATGGTTGAAGTATCGGCTCTCGCCGTAAAGTTCGGCCAAATGCTCCGGGCTCAAAACCTCGCGCGGCTGGCCGTAGCAGACCAGCTCGCGGTTAAGGCAAAGAACGTGGTCAGCATAACGGTAAACCACGTGGAGATCGTGGGAAATAAGAAGAACGGTCGTGCCGCGTTCATCCTGCAAGCGGCGGATGAGGTTATAGATCGTCTCTTCGCTGCCAACGTCAACGCCAGCCGTCGGCTCATCAAAAAACAAAAGGTCGGGATGATCAATAAGCGCCCAGGCAATCATTAAACGCTGGAGTTGTCCGCCCGAAAGCTCGCCCACTGGTTTCGGAAGAATTGAGGCATCAAGACCGACCAGACTCAATTCGTGGTCAAGATGTTTGGTAAAACTTTCACCCGCCAACCACAGACGCTTGGACTTCAGCAGAAAAAATTCTTTCACCGTGACGGGTACGCCACGGTCAAAAACGAAGCGCTGCGGGATATAGCCGAGACGCAATCCATCCTGCCAGCGGACTTGGCCCTGAAACGGCACCAGCCCCAAAAGCGCCCGGAAAAGCACCGTCTTGCCGGCGCCATTCGGGCCGATAATGACCAGCGATTCTCCTTTGGCCACGTCGAACGAGATGTCGCGAAGAATGGCTTCGCCGTCGAAGGTCACCGAAAGATTGCGCACTTCCAAAACATTATTTGGATTCATGCTAAAAGCATTAAAACGAAAATTTAGACCGGCCGGCCCAAAAACGCCTCAAGTCAATCCTACCATTTTTTATCGCGACGCTCTCTTGCCTAAGCCGCCGCTCTTTTTCTCTGCTTCCGCCGGGATAGCCGAAACCGCCGACCAAGCCATCCGAGCGGATGACGCGATGGCAGGGCGTATTCAGATCGCGATTGCGGTGGAGAACATTGCCGACATAGCGCCAAGCCCGCGGTTGGCCGATAGCTCGGGCGATATCAGCGTAAGTGGCCACCTTTCCTTTCGGAATGCGTCTTGCCGCGGCGTAGATTTTTGCGGATAAATTCATAAGCGTTTTTGATGATGGCTTGGGTATTTTTGTATTTGGCGGCGCGCGCCGCCTCTAGAGGAGAAAACCAGCCGAATCCCTCGTGTTCGTCCGAAATGGTCACCTCGCGCCTGCGCGTCTCAACCAAGTAAAAAATCACGATTTTAAAAATGCCGCGGCCATCCGTTTCTTTAATTCCCGCGGTCCTGATCTTAGGCCGATTGAAAAAGTAGCGATCCGTTGCCTTAAATCCGGAAACGATCCGAAGATCGTTCTTTCTAAGTCCCGTTTCTTCTGCTACCTCGCGAATGAAAGCGCCAATTGCTTTCTCTCCGCTTTCAAGATGGCCCTTGGGGAAATTCCAATAACCCTTGCCGTGGTAAAGCAGGAGAAACTTAATCTCGTCTTTTGGCTCGCGGCGGAATATCACCGCCCCGGCCGAAATTTCGCGTTTCATTTCAACAAAGATAAAAACTCTTTTAACGGTCTCGTATTGACGATGTCCTTTTTCTCCGCCCAGCCGCGCCGCGCCTGGGCAATGCCGAACTTCAAAAATTGATAGCCGCCGATGGAGTGAGCATCGGAATCAATGGCTATTTTTACTCCGGCGCGAACGCATTTTCGCACGTATTCGTCCTTGATGTCTAACCGATCCGGCGAGGCGTCAATCTCCAAAACCGTGCCGGCGCGCTTGGCGGTTTTGATTATTTCATCCATATCCACTTCGTACGGAGCTCGGCGGTTTATGATCCGGCCGGTTGGGTGAAACAAAATATCCACATGCGGATTTTCCATCGCCTTCACAATGCGCCCGGTCATCTCCGATTTGGACATTTTGAAATGCGAATGCACCGCAGCGCCCACGCAATCCAACTTAGCGAGCGTCTTATCATCAATATCCAATTTGCCGCTCGGTAAAATATTGACTTCCGCCCCCT
>CAZKCN010000053.1:0-4811 GCA_964551555.1 uncultured Candidatus Saccharibacteria bacterium
CACAGCTGAACACGGCGTAAACCGCTTGGGCGATGATTTGTTCCGGTTAAAGCGCATCGCAGTAACGTGATTGAAGTAACGTGATTGAAGTCCGACTTCAATCAACTGTTACCGTATTCGTAAACATGACAGCAAAATGCTATCGGCTAATCCCTATCCGCTAACCCCTATATCCTAAACTATGTGCGGCATCGCCGGATACTTCGGAACGGGCGAAATTGATGAGGCACGCGTCAAGACGTGCCTCGATTTAATGCGCCGCCGCGGCCCCGATTTCTCAGCCTATAAACATTGGCAGAACGCGGCCGGCCGGAACGCTTACTTGCTCTCAACGCGCTTGAGCATTATTGACTTGGATCCGCGCTCCAACCAGCCGTTTCAAGTTGCTCCGCGTTGGATGGTTTACAACGGCGAGCTTTATAACTATTTGGAAATCCGTGAGGAATTGGAAAAAGACGGCGCGGCTTTCCGGACGAAGTCCGACACCGAGGTTTTGCTTAACGCTATCGCCAAGTGGGGCGAGGCGGCGTTGGAGCGCACGGAGGGCATGTGGGCTTTTGCTGTCTACGATGAGGCCGATGGCTCGCTTATGCTTTCGCGCGACCGTTTTGGCGAGAAGCCTCTCTATATTTATCGCGATTCCTCGGGGATTTACTTCGGATCAGAAGTTAAATTCATTACCGCCCTTCTCGGCCGTAAACTCAAAGTGAATATTGAGCAGATTTACCGTTACTTGGTGAACGGCTATAAAGCGCTTTACAAGAAAAACCGAGGTATTTTTTTTGATGGTCTGACCGAACTGCCTCCGGCGACCGTGCTCAAGATCGGCGCCGATGGCGTTGAAGACGCAAAGAAATACTGGCGGCCGCAGTTCGCGCCGAATGAGCGCATGAGTTACGACGAGGCGGTCAAAGGCGCAAGGGAGCGCCTCGTCCGCGCAGTGGAACTGCGTTTGCGGGCCGATGTGCCTCTCGCCTTTTGCATGTCTGGCGGCATTGATTCAAACTCGTTAATCAGTGTGGCCAAAAAAATTTTGGGTTATGATGTTCACGGCTTTACTATCACCAATCTTGATGAGCGCTATGACGAAAAAGAGCTGGTGAAATATGCCGTGGCCGAGCTCGGCATACACCATACTTCCGTTCCGGTTGATACCGCCGATTTTCTTCCAAAATTAAAAACTCTCGTTCGCCAGCATGACGCCCCGGTTTACACCATTACCTATTTCGCTCACTGGCTTTTGATGCAGAGTATGGCTGCGCAAAAATACCGCATTTCGGTGAGCGGCACGGCGGCTGACGAGCTTTTCTCCGGCTATTACGATCATCATTTGGCCTATCTTGCCGGCATAAAAAACAATTCTGAAATTTATCCGGCCGCGCTGGAAGCGTGGGCTCGGCACATCAAGCCGATGGTGCGAAATCCCCTCCTCGGCGACCCGGATTTGTTTGTCAAAAATCCGGATTTCCGCGATCACATTTTTCTTGATGCTCCGGAATTCGCCAAGTATTTGACCCGTCCGTGGCAAGAAAAGTTCAGCGAAGAAATTTTCACTTCCGATCTTCTCCGCAACCGGATGATGAACGAGATGTTTTATGAAAACATCCCGATTATTCTGCACGAGGATGACCTCAACGCCATGTATTATTCCATTGAAAACCGCTCGCCCTATCTTGACCGCGAGCTTTTTGAGTTTTGCTATCGCATTCCCTCCAAGTACTTAATCCGCGATGGATTCAATAAGGCCATTTTGCGCGCCGCCTCGCGCGGGATTGTCCCCGAAAGAATCCTTTTGAACCGGCGCAAGGTTGGCTTCAACGCTTCTATCTACTCGTTTTTGGATGTGAAAAATCCGGAGGTCAGATCTTACCTTCTTGACGCCAGTCCTATTTACGACCACGTCCGTCGCGATAAAATTGAAGAGCTTATAGCCAAACCCGACTTGCCGAACAGCGAAAGCAAATTTCTTTTTTACTTTCTTTCGGCCAAAATTTTTATGGAGGAATTTGCTTCATGAAATACTGCAACCGCTGCATCATTCCTGACACGCGCCCCGGCATCCGCATCAATGCAAGCGGCGTTTGTTCGGCCTGTCTCGCTCACGACGCCAAAGCAAAAATTGACTGGCCGCAGCGCCGCGAGGAGTTCAAAGCGATTGCCGAGTCGGCCAAAAAGCGCGGCCGCGGTTATGACTGCGTCATACCGGTAAGCGGCGGTAAGGATAGCACTTGGCAGGTGGTAACTTGCCTTGGATATGGCCTTCATCCTCTCGCGGTTACTTGGAAGCCGCCGGCGCGGACCGATCTCGGCCGTAAAAATCTAGAAAACCTAGTAAATCTCGGCGTAGACCATATTGACTTTCAAATTAATCCCGAAGTTGAGAAAAAGTTTTTGCTGAAAGCATTTATTGATTACGGCTCAACGGCCATTCCCATGCATATGGCCCTTTTCAACATCCCGCTTACCATGGCCGTGCGTTTTAGCATTCCGCTGGTGGTTTGGGGCGAAAATTCGGCGGACGAATATGCTGGGGAGGGGGATGAGAACCGCGGGGCGCAGCTGACCGGACGGTGGCTGAAAAGTTTCGGCGTAACTCACGGCACAACGGCCAAGGACTGGATTTCTCCCGAACTTACCGAAAAAGAACTTACGCCCTATTTTGGCCCGACCGAAGAAGAGTTGGACACTAAAGGAGTAAAAGCAATTTTTTTGGGTTACTACTTTGGTTGGGATCCGGTGAAAAGTCTGGCGGTGGCTGAAAAGCATGGTTTTACCGGCGCCGAGAGACCGAAGACCGGATACTACAACTTTGCGGATATTGACGATGATTTTATTTCCATTCACCATTACCTGAAATGGTATAAGTTTGGCATTACGCGTCTTTTTGACAATCTTTCGCTTGAAATCCGCAACGGCCGCATCAGCCGCGACGAGGCCATCACCATTTTAAAAGAGCGCGGGGCAGAACCCCCCTACGCCGATGTTGAAGAATTCTGCCGCTTCGTCGGCATAACTAGAGATGAGTTTTTCCGAATCGCCGAGCGCTTCCGTAATCGCGCTATCTGGAGCCGACGCGGTAGCACTTGGGTTATCAACGATTTTCTCGTGCCGGGCTGGGACTGGGCGCGTAATAGCAGAGAAACAGCCCGCGCTCCCGGGCGGTAGTATTAGCTGACAGGCCCGAGACCGCAGGCGCCCAATTCGGCTAAGGCTGATATAACATTCCAACGCTTGAAAATGCGGTGTATAATTAATTTATCCAAATTTCCGCACAATGACTTCAGTACTGTACGCGAATGTTCGCTCCATCCTGGACTCCTTGGGAATAACCAAAGGCGACGTCGTTCTTTTGCACTCGGACATGAGTATTCTGACTCGTTTGAGCTCGCCGCTAGAAATGCAATTGCAGCCAGATCGGCGCAACTATTTGCTGACAGAGTTCCATTCGGCCTTGTCTGACGCGGTGGGGGAAAACGGCACCATATGCATCTTGGGATCGTTCACCGACTACGCGCGCTTTGACAAACCGTTCGTTATAGAAGAGTCATTGCCGGATAAAGACCTCGGGGCCTATAACCGATTCTTGATTCACCAGCCGGGAATTTACCGGAGTTTAAATCCCATCGTGGGCATAATCGCTAAAGGCAAGCACGCGCCTCAAATTTGCGAACATAAATCGGCCTTCGGTTACGGCCCGGAATCCCCTTGGGCGAAAATGGCGGAACTTGACGGCAAAATGATTTTTTGGGGAGTGGGACTTGGCTTTATGACTTTTGTCCATCATGTTGAGCAAATTTGCGGAGTGCCCCACGCCTATAACAAGCTTTACTCCGCACCGGTTTACTGCGGCGGGCAGAAAGTCAATCTCCCCGTGGTTATCAATGTGCGCTATTTGAAATTTAACGTAGTGTACAACTTGACCAAATTTGAGCGGGAACTGATGGATTCCGGCAAGGTGATTTCAATTCTGAAAGACGGATTTCAGGCGCACGCGGTCGGGTTCAAAGATGCGATGAAGCACTTGTTAGCCACTTTGGCCCGGGATCCGTATTACCTGTTGGACCAGCCGCCGGAATTTGTTCCGGGCGAAATTCCGACCGACGGCGCGGCCGGGCCGCTTAATCCGGCTTTAGCGCGGAGAACATGATGGGGACGAATGATAATAAAAAGTCAATGGCTCCAGAAGAAATCGATGATGTTTATCGGGCCGTTTTTAAGCTGGGCGATGATTTCGCGCTTGGCGACGAGATGGGTTTTGACGATGTTCCCGGCTGGGATTCGCTGGGGCATATGCTCCTAGTATCGGAGCTCGAGTCGCGCTTAGGTTTGAAGCTGGATATGGATGAGATTGTCAGAATGAACTCCATTGGCAAGGTGCGTGAGCTGGTGTCTCTAAGGAACGGCAGCAACCAATGAAGCGGCCTCATCAAACTCTGGCGGCGGCTCTTGTCGAGAATGCCGGCCGCCGCCCGGAACGAACCGCGTTCATTGCCAGTGGAAGAAAAGTATCGTTTGGCAATTGCCGCGTTATGCTTGAGTCAACGGCGCGGCGGCTTAGGAAGCGCGGTCTTGCCAAAGGCCAGCGGGTGGTCATTTGCGGCCCCAATTCTCCGGAGCTCGCTATCGCTTATTTTGCCGTTCACGCCGCTGGTGCCGTGGCCGTCCCGGTCCACCCCGACTTGCCGGAAAGCGCGCTTAAATTTGTAGTTGAAGATTGTTCAGCTGCTATGGCGCTCGTCGGCGGACGCCATTTTCTCCCGCCTGTCCCGAGCGAAGATCTATTCGCTTTTGTCCGCCGGGATCGGCAGGCG
>CAZKCN010000054.1:0-4811 GCA_964551555.1 uncultured Candidatus Saccharibacteria bacterium
GGGCAGCGGCGTTGGCGTTGTAGTTGGACTTGACGTTGGCGTGGGTGTGGGCGGGGGACGTGGCGCAGGAGTCGGCGAAGGTAATGACTCTTGGCCGAGTTCTTTTACTTTCCCGCGGGTCAGCGGCCCGACAGTTCCGGTGGCCGGAATCCCATATTTTACTTGAAATCTTTTTACCGCCTCCTCGGTAAGACGTCCGAAATATCCCGTAACCAAACCTTCGGGGTAAATGCCGGGGAGGCCCTTTAAGAACTCCTGAAGACCGGAAACATCTTCACCCCTAGCCCCGAAGCGAAGGTTCCTCGCGAGCTCCAATGTTAAAGTCGGGGGACTTGCCGCCTCCGTTCTTTGGAGTTCGGCCATCCTAAGCTGCAAAGCCTCTATTTGCGCCCGAAGTTCCCGGATTTTTGCGCTTATGTCAATGCTTTCAGCCCGCGCCAAAAAAGCCAGAGAAACAAGTATTGATACTGCAAAGAAAAGTATGCCTTTCATGACCCAATTTTAATCTTATTTCCCGCCGCAATCAACTAGTGTCATTATCTATTGTGCCCGCACGGCGCCAGACGCCGCCGGCCCGCTGTTTCCAGCAGAGTTATGGTTCTAACACGGCTGACCACTCATTAACTCTTATTGTCCCCCGATCGGACAGTAAAACTTAATGGATGGCGTGCGGTATGATTAACGGGTTAAGCCCAAGCTTGATTGTTGACGGGTTTCACTTGAGACCGTAGCATCTAAATATGCATCGGGCGGCGGCTCTCTTTCTGCTTTCTTGCGGCATCATTTTCGTGCCGCGTTTGCTGTTGGCCAATCTGGTAATCAACGAAATTTTGTTTGATCCTCCGGGCAGCGATACTGGGCTGGAAAAGATTGAGATTTATAACCCGGGGATCGTGCCATTGGATATGAGCGGCTGGGAACTTTATCCCGACGGCGTTGGTTACTTCACTTTCCCGAGCGGCTTTTCTTTGCCGGCCGGCTCTTTCGCCGTCATACATCTTCGGACCGGCGGCGCAAATGATGCGGCCAATCTTTATCACTCGCAAGCCAGCGCTAATATGGGCAACTCCTCGGGATCGGTCGCTATTTTTAGACCCGGCCTGCCCGGCCAGGGCGGCCGATCTAAAGACACCATTGTTGATTTTGTGCGCTGGCATAAACCGGGAAGTTCCGAAAGGAAAACTTGGGAAACAACCACCGAAGAAGCCGGGCTTTGGGTTAAGAGTTCTTTCGTGGATATATCTGATTTGACTGAAGGTCAGTCCATTGGTTTGACAAGCGACGGCCTCCGCTCCGGAGCAGGGTCGTGGCGGATTTTCCCGGCGGCGTCCATCGGCTATAAAAATTCAGGCTCCACCGAGAACCCTTCAACGACACCCCAGCCCTCCCGAACCCCGTCTCCCAGTCCCGCGCCGACGGCAGATTCGGTTGAGGAATCTATCCCTCCGCCGACGCCGTCGCTCGGCGCTGACGCCGGCGCGGATATCTCGGCCCTAGCCGGGGTGCTGGTCCAGTTTCGCGCATCGGCCTTCGGGTTTGACGGCGAACCTCTGCCGTCGGCGCGCTTCCTATGGAACTTTGGCGACGGAGTTTTACAGGAAGGGCGCAGTCTCAATCATATCTACCACTTTCCGGGAATATATCACGCGAATTTGAACGTGTCCTCCGGCGAGTATGCCGGCTCGGACTGGCGGGTTGTAACCGTAATCCCGCCCGACTTAAAAATCTCCGAGATCAAAAGCGGCGACAACGGCTTTGTTGAATTGGCCAACGCTTCGCCAGGCGCCATTGATTTAGGCGGAATCAATATGATCGACGACGGGAAAAACATATTCCGCATCCCGCCGGGGACGATGGTTGGAGCCGGCAATGTCATTGTCTTTGCCAACCGGACATCCGGTTTGAATCCCGTCGCCGAATTGACGCTCTACGATGCTAGAAGCATTGAGCTAGATGAGGCTCGCCTCGGAGAAAAAATTTCTGCAGATTTTAGCTGGGAACGCGATGGCGATTCGTTCCGCATCCAGCAAAGGCCGACGCCGGGCAAAACCGCCGAGCCGTATCGTAATCCGCCAATTGCGGTCGCGGTCGTCGCCGCTTCGGCTTCATCATCACCCTCCGGTAACGAGGACGGGGAAATTTCCCAAAACAATCTTGCCGTAAAAGGAGAAGCCGTTCAGGTTAATCCTTGGCCGCGAGGCCAGGATTCTAATCCTGCGGCCTCGTCCGTAAACTCCGCCGGCATCACTTCGCTTTTAGGCCGGCGCGCTTTTTTCGCGTTGAGTCTTGCAGCCAGTTTCGTTTCGGCTCTCGCCTTTTTCCTTATGAAGCGGAGAACGGCTTAAAATGGTACTAATGAATGCAAGTAATATTCTTTCATGGATCAAAAGCCAAGAATACTCATCACCACTCCCATATTCCCGCCGGCCATCGGCGGCCCGGCGACTTATGCCGATAATCTCGCCCGCGAACTCGCGCTCAAAGGCTGTACTGTGATTGTCCTTAGCTACGGCGAAAAAAATTCATCCTCGGCCGGCAATGGCGTTCGGCTCATTTGGGTTTCTTCTCGTTTGCCGGCCGGCATCAGGCATCTTGTTTATTTCTTAAAATCTTTTTATCTTCTTTCAGGAAGCGACGCTGTTCTGGTTTTTGATCCCTTCGCTGTCGGCGTTCCCGTCGCCTGGGCTTGCCGCCTCCGCCGCCGGCCGATGCTCTTTCGGGTTGAAGGCGACTTTTTGTGGGAAGCGTTTATTGAACGCACCGGCAAGGAAATCACTCTCCGGGAGTTCAGACGGAAGATCGGCGATCTCCCATTGAGCTTCAAGGAGAGGTTTTCCGATTTTATGTCCAACCTCGCCTTTAAGCGCGCCAGAAAAATCGTTTTTTCGTCGCGGTGGCGAAAAGAAATTTTTCTGCTTTCCTCGCCGGTAAAAGAGGAATTAACGGCAATTATCAGCCCGGCCTGGCCGGCGGGCGGCAGCGGCCGCGAAGCGCGCGAGAAAGTCATGCTTTTTGCCGGCCGGTTTATAAAGGCGAAAAACATTCCCCGCATTATCATGGCTTTCCTTGCGGTTAGCGGCAGAAGCTGGCAGCTTGAAATAATCGGCGACGGCCCCGAAAAAGAAAAAATTCTGCGGATGGCCGGCGAGCGCGAAGCTCTCGGCCGCGTGGTCGTAAGACCCATTCTTTCAAATGCTGATCTCATCATCCGCATCGCTTCGGTTCACGCTTTGCTTATTCCTTCCGTAACCGACGTCAGCCCAAGCGTTATTCTGGAGTGCGTCAAAACCGGGACGCCTTTTGTTCTGACTAAAGAATCCAGCTTCTCGGAGCACCTTCGGGACGTCGGATTGTTGGTTGATCCTCTGGACGAAAGCGACCTCCGCGAAAAAATCAGCCAGCTGCTGGATGCACATGCCTACTCCGACCTGCGGAAAAAACTCGCGGCTTTTGACCAGGTTCACTCCTGGAGCGAGACAGCCAATGAGTGGTTGATCTTGGTCTCCGGCGTTCTCCAGCCATGAAACTCCTGGTTGTTGGCACCGACGTAAATGCCTTCTCTAGCGGCTCGGAAACGGAAGAGCGGGTTGAATGCTACGGCCGGCTTTTTCAGGAACTGCATATTATTGTTTATACGCCGCGGGGTTTCAAAGAAAAAGTTATGAACTCCGGAACGCGGCTCTACCCCACCAATTCGTCTTTTCTGTTTTTGCGTCCATTTGACGCTTGGCGCTTGGGGAGGAAAATCATTGCCGCGCGCGGCATTGACCTTATTAGCGTTCAAGATCCCGCGGAATCGGGTCTCGCCGGGTTGTGGCTGAAATGGGCGAGCGGCGTGCCTCTTCACGTTCAAATTCACGCCGACATCTGCAGCCCTTTTTTCCGCAAGAACTCGTGGAAAGAGCGGCTGCGTTACTTGCTTATGCGCCTCGTCATTCCGTGCGCCGACAAGTTCCGCGTCGTCTCCGAGCGAATCCGCTATTCGTTGCTATCCGCTATCCCCCATACGCTAATTCCTATCACGGTGTTGCCGATTTTCGTGGACCGCGAGCGCATCTTCAAGGCCGCTCCGACTTTTGATTTGCACAAGAAGTATCCGCAGTTTGATTTCATCATTCTTATGGTCGCGCGGCTGGTGCGCGAAAAAAACATACGCCTCGCTCTCCGGGCGTTGGCGGAAGTGCGGAAAAATTATCCGAGAACCGGACTGGTTATCGTCGGCGACGGGCCGGAGAAGGAAAGTTTAAAGTTTAAAGTTAAAAGTTTAAAGTTGGACGACAGCGTGCGCTTCGACGGTTGGCAAAGCGACCTTGTCTCATATTACAAGACCGCCGACGTATATCTCCTGACTTCAAATTTCGAAGGGTATGGCCGATCGGTGGTTGAAGCCGCGGCCGCCGGCTTGCCGATAGTGATGACCGATGTCGGTGTCGCCGGCGAGATAATTAAGAACAACGAAACGGGCATTGTCGTTCCGGTTGGGGACAAAAATACTCTCGTCAGTGCTTTGGCCCGGACGCGGCGCGACTACCCGTTGGCTAAAGCCATGGCGGCAGAAGCTCGGGAGCTCGTCCTAAAAAATCCGCCATTGACTTTCGCTGAATACCTCGCTTCCTATCGGCGGTCTTTTGATGTCCATAACTGAAAAAATGAAAATTATTTATCTCACCAATGCCCGCCTGCCCACCGAGAAAGCCCATGGTCTTGCCACAGTGAAACTTTCCGCCGCCTTCGCCGAGAAGGGTGCTGCCGTTGCAATCATCGCTCCGCGGCGACAACACCCCCTCGGCGCAGACGTCTCTGGCTATCCT
>CAZKCN010000055.1:0-4793 GCA_964551555.1 uncultured Candidatus Saccharibacteria bacterium
CACGATCTTGTAGCCAAAAATTTCCCTATCGCTCAATTTTTGGACAAGATCGGAACAACTGGAAAACATCAATTTGCCCGCTGCGCGAAGCGCGGCGGCTACAAATTGATAGTCCCGCTTCCAATTTTGCCCCCAAAATATCCACGACCTTGTGTAAGGTCAGTGTGTTAGACTTTGCGGCGCGCGTGGCCGAATAGGCCATCCTTTGACGGGCGAAGCGCGCCGCCAGTGTTTTCAGACGCAAAATTGGAGCGGGATCATAATCCAGTTGCCTCAATTGTCAAAATTCTTTCCCTGCTGCCAGAGAGTCAAACAAAAACACCCGAAGGAATCGCCCGTTCAAACGCCGTGAAATTCCTTCAGACGTTTTTGCAACTCAATTGTTAAGTTTTGGCTTGCGGGCGCTATAACCCGCCGCCATACGAATTTCTCCTATATCACTTGCTAAGTATATGCATAGCAAGATACATGTCAATACCTGGAATATGCAGTTCTAAAGGGTCTTTTCCGCAACAAAAAACCGCTTATCCGACTTTCGGATGAGCGGTGTAGAAATACAGCTTACCGGGAGGCTGTTTCCCGGCGCATCCCAAGCAACCGACGGCGACGTATTCACCTGTCTGCCTTTTCTCTTTGACGACCGCATCCAAGCATACCAGCTTCCCACACGGGCCGGGACAACGGATCTCGGCGGGTCGGCCGCAGAGATAGCACTGTTTACCGGGGAAGAGCGGCGGCAAGGCCATGATATGCCCCCCTATTAATACCGGGGGTTTACATCGTCTTTAAAGAGCAAGGACTTTATTTTCTTTGCCGTGGGTGGGTGGACGAACTCCCAGAAGATTATCGCTAGGGCAAGAAGAGTTGTGGCGACTAGAACCGTGAAGGCAACCACACCGGCCGCCTTGATGGGGTCTGGTAGTGCCTGCCAAAGGTCTTGCATGTTCTTCCTCCTAACCTAACAGCCACCGATGCGGCGGCTTCTTGGCGCGCTTGGCCGCTTTGCTTTTCTTCTTGCGACTGTTCGCGGCGGGGATAAATGCGCATGACTTGCAGCCGATTTCTTTGAGTTTCCCGTTGCCGTCGGGATAGTTCACCACCTCCCTCTCGCAAATAATCTTTCCGCACCGCGGGCAGGGCCTGACGGGGCGGTGCTGCATTTTGAAACCTACCAGCAAAGAGCTGGATGTCTCGTGACAAATGTGACACCTCGGCTTACCTGCGTCGCGCATTGTTCCCCCCAGATGAGCGGTTCACGACTTCGTACTGACCCTACAGCCGCCGAAATTCTAAACTATTAGTAGCACAGCACTCACTTCTCGGCAAACAGCAAAGCTGCTCCAACGGCTTGAGCGCCTTCGCCGAGAACGCCTCTTACAATGGGGATCTTTCTTGCCAGAGGATTGGTGGTGTTGGCGCGGGCGGCGGCGATTATTTTCTTTAGATAAAAATCTTTCGCTTCGGCCGCTCCCCCGCCGAGAATTACTATCTCCGGATCAAGAGTATTTATAATACTGGCTATTCCAAGACCTCTCACCCTGCTTCTCTCTCCGAATTTTTGATAAGCTTTCATACCGGCGAGGTCTTCAAAAAACTTCCGCGGATGCTCGCCCATAATCATAAATCCTGCTTCGCCAGCGGCGTGATGGCTTCCGCGATACATCTTGCCGTCAACGACAATAGCGCCGCCGATGCCCGTGCCGATAGCCACGCCCACGATGTTTTTCTTCTTCTGCCCGGCGCCCCATTTCATCTCGCTTATAAGAAAACAGCGCGCGTCGTTGTCAACGCGCACCGGCGCGCCAAGATAGGCGAAAAACTTCTTAATGTTCCAGCCGTTGAGCGAGGGTATATTATGAACTCTGACCAAAACTCCACGGCGCGCATCAACTATCCCGGCGATGCTGACGCCTACCCCGGCGAGATGCCCTTTCTCATTTCCGAGAAATGGGTCAATATGGCGGCGCAATAAAGCTTCAAGTTTTTTCTTGGAATATTCCGATCTTATTTTGAATACGGCCGGCTTGTGGGGCTTCAGTCCGCGGAGCATGATCATACGGACGTACGTTCCCCCGATATCAACGCCGAGATATATCTTTTTGGACATTTTTCAGCAGTAGCCCCTTTACTAGATTCCAATATTCAGGGTTACTTTGTTTCTCTTTCATCCAATACCACCACGTCGCGCGGCCTCGGCAAGCTCGGCCGCGCTCCTCAGAAACCCTCGGTTTCTGACCCTTCAGCGCCTTCGGCGCTTCAGTGGTTTCCTCCGCAGACGGGGCGATTTCGCTTCCGCGAAATGCGCCTCGCGTCTTGCCGGGGAAACTGCAGTTTCCCCGACCCCCTTCGCAATGGTGGTATTGGTTTAGCTGCCGCGGGAAGATTTAGCCAACAGACCTTTTACGATATTCCAGTATTCAGGATTGCTATGCTTTTCTTTCATCCAATACCACCATTCTGCGCCCCAAAGGTAGTATTCGTCAAAGCCGGCGGCCTTGGCGTACTCTATTGTTTCTCCGAAATACTCCGGGCTGAAGCTTTCTTTCTGCCATTCATACCGGGCCGCGCCAAGATGCGTAGGCGACCACGGCTCGCCTTGAAGCTCGCTGACAATAAACTTCTGGCCCGGGGCGTCGTTTAACCATCGTATCAGCTTTTCCTTGACCCGAAAGTAATTCGGTGAAAGCGGGTATTCTACCACGCCCAAAATCGGCCCGATGAGGCGCGGATAAACCTTGCGGTATATGGTTGTTCCGAAAACATCGCCGTATCGCGCGGCCCGCATCCAAAGGCCGAATTCTCCCCCGTCGGTCACGAGAATCGGCCTTTGGTCCAACGCTCGCACGACCTCAATTTCTTTGGCAAGAAAATCTTTGCCGCGCGCCCCGCATTCGCCGAAAAGAAGATAAGGCTCGTTTTCAAGCTGCCACATGGCAATGGCGCTATTTTCGCGATAACGCATGACGGCTTTCTTCAGATATTCCCGCAGAGCCGCTTCGCGGTTTTCGGAATTGATGCCTTTGGTCCACTCCGGAGCATGGCACTCCGGCCAGCGCGGCACCTTCAAGCCGATGACCAGAATAACCTTCTTATTGCGGGAAAAGGCTTGGCCAAGCTGCCAGTCTAAATCGCTGAAGTCAAATGCGCCTTTTTCTTTCTCTATATCACTCCAGTAAGCTATGAGACGCAGACGTTCAGGTTTGAGATCGTCTAAGAGCGCGAGATAATTTTTCCGCCAGTCAAGCCCGAGCTCCTCGCTAAACTTAGCCGAGAAAGTAACGCCCCATAAAATCGGGCGGCCCATGTCCGCCGGCGAAAGAGCCCGGATATATTCCCCCAGAGCAAGTGAGACAAGGCCGGCGGCTATCAGGATAACAGCAAGAATTTTCTTGGCCAGCGCCTTGCCCTTGAAACGCTCTTTCAAAAAAAGCCAGGCCAGCGCGAAAATTACGGCGTAGCGAAGATTTTGGGTGGCATCAACCAAAGCGGGGTTGGATAAATATACCGCTCCGCTCGTGAGTAGCGACCCTACGGCGGCATAAGCTCGGTTGGCTAAGTAAAGATATTTGTTTTTGGCCGTCGCGCGCTTAACCGACTTAACTATCTTTTTTCTAAGTCGGGAGTTCGCCAGTAAAATCAGTGCTACAAGGACGGCGCCGATCTTTACCCAGAAAAAGCCGGTAACGAAATTCGTTTCAGCGAAAACAAGCTTTAAAGTTAGGTACGAAGCGGCGAGAAAAAAGCTGGCCGCTGTCGTCGTCGCTAAAAGTTCGGATCGCAGCTTTTTCTTCTCGGCAAGAAAAATCAGCAAACCGCTGGCTACGAGAAATGCAAAACCGATGAAATCAGCCGAACCGAGACCCGTTCCGAGAAAAAGATAACTAAAGGCGAGTGTGACAATGGGCGAGATCGTGCCGATGAGCGGCAGGGCTTCGGAAGCCTCGCTTTTCTCAAGAGCGAGCGCGGTGAAATAAGCGGCGGCGAAAAAAAGCGCCCCCGAGAACAGGGCCAAAGACACCACGGCGCCTGGAGCCGCCTCGTAGCCGAAGGGCAGGAGAATCAGGGCGAAAATTCCAAGCGAGCCGAGCCAAAAGGCGTAAGGCCACGGCTCAACCGAGCGCTTTTTAAGCAAGAACCGGTCAAAAACCGCGGAACTGCCGAGGATGAGTTGAGCTAAAATTGCGACCGGGAGCCAAGACATAGCAATAAACTAAATGAACTTCACAAGAAACTTCACGAGGTTGAACCTCGTGAAGTTTCTCCCCGTGAAGTCTCTATTATTCGTTTGTATTTCCACGCGCTCGGCCGGATTTTGCGCTCTTGAGTTTGGTAATCAACTTCCACCAAGCCGAAGCGCGGCCCGAATCCTTTATCCCATTCAAAGTTGTCCAAAAGCGACCAGTGGAAATAGCCGCGGATGTCGGCGCCCTCGCTTATCGCTTTTTCCATGGCAAGGATGTGGCTGCGGATATATGCTTCGCGCTTTGTATCGTTAGCGTCGGCAATGCCGTTTTCGGTTATAATAATCGGCTTGCGAAAGCGCTTGTAAGCACCGCGGGCCATATAGTAAAGGCCCTCGGGATAGATTTCCCAGCCGATGTCGGAAGTTTCGCCGCGCGCTTCACCGATAAGAGGTGTGCTGCGATAGTAGTTAAGGCCAAAGAAGTCGAACGATCCTCGGACCAGCCATGGGAACGAGAAGTTGCGAAAATCGTGAAGCAGCCAGCGGAGGGGTGTAGGCCGAATCCAGCCGGTGCTCTCAATAATGCCAACCATTAACGAAGCATCGGTGT
>CAZKCN010000056.1:0-4725 GCA_964551555.1 uncultured Candidatus Saccharibacteria bacterium
AGCCTGTGGTCGGTGCTTATCGTCCCGCTCGCGCGGGAGCTAAACCGAAAGCGGACCACCGCCGCTTAAACGGCGCTGGCAGAACCGGAGGTCAACGGCCTTCGGTCTTTTTTACCAGAAATTCAAATTTTTTCGCATCGCGCGTCACGAAAGTTCAAAGCCAGCCACGGTTTCGTACTCTGCGCCCTCCGGCCGCAAATGAGACTCCATAATTGAAACTTCTTTAACCTTAAAATTGAATTTCGTCTCGCCGAGCACCCGCGTTTTTTCTTCTATCTCGCGAAGATCGCCCGGCTCAAAACGCGCGAGAGTCACATGGAGTTTAAGCGAGCGACTCTCTTCCTCAAAGCGCGGCAGGCGCGCCTCGGCCAGCCACAGTGTTTCAATTTTTTTCTTGAGCTTCGCAAGCTCCGGCGGAGTTTCGCCCTCAAGCCAAATCATCCGCGCTTTTCCGCCCGGCGGCGCAAGAACGACGCGCGAGAGCTTGACCGCAAACGGCTTGCCGAGCCACCCCTTGCTTAGAACATCCTTGAGTAAGTCAATTTCACCGCCTTCAAAGTAAACCGGCGGGACAAGGGTGATATGCCAATTTTCCGGCTTAAGCCACCTCGCCGGCAGCCAGCGCCATTGCTTAATTAAATCCGAAACTTGCTCCCGCAGAAGCTCCGGAAAAGTTACGGCCACGAAAACTCTTCTTTTCATCAAACTCATCTCCGTTCATCCTTACTCTTCTCCTCGGCTTCGGCCATCGGCAATAAAATCGTAAAGGTTGTGCCTTTTCCGAGCT
The DNA here is from genome assembly GCA_964551555.1 of uncultured Candidatus Saccharibacteria bacterium. Taxonomy (GTDB): domain Bacteria; phylum Patescibacteriota; class Minisyncoccia; order Sungbacterales; family SURF-37; genus CAYNAP01. Next base: position 788 of record CAZKCN010000056.1, read on the forward strand.
CGGAGGCGAAATCAACAGTCCCGTTATGTCTTTCTATAATGCTCTTGGCGATAAAAAGCCCCACACCCGAGGCGTTGGTTTCAACCCTCATGGCGTTGGAAGCGCGAAAAAATTTGGTGAAAATTCGCTGCTGATCATTAACCGGAATGCCGATACCCGTGTCCGAAACTGTGATTCTAATCCTGGTTTGGTCTTTAGCCAGGAAGATACTCACTTTGCCCCGGGGCGAATACTTCACAGCGTTATCAACTATGTTCAGGAGAGCGTTCCGCAAACGCTCCGGATCGCAGTAGACGAAAAACTTGCCCGCTTCTTCCCTGAACTCCAAGTCAACCTCTTTGGCGGAAATGAGGTCGCGAAGCTCGGCGATGATGCCATTGAGTATTCGGGCCAAATCCGCCTTCTCGCGCTTGTAGACTATTTTTTCTTTCTCCAGATCCGAAACATGAATAATGTCGCGGACGATGCCAATGAGAGCGTTAACGCTCTGGTTGCTCTTTTTTAATATATCGCGAACCGCTTCGTCCCACCGCTTCGTTTCCATAAGATGGTCGAAGGCCCAGCGAAGTTCCGAAAGCGGAGTTAAGAGTTGATGAGAAACCACGGTGACAAACTCGGTTTTTGCGCGGTCCACTTCCACCAAGTCAAAATACTTCCTCCGCGCTTCTTCTTTTTCAAACCGCTGACGAACGCCTTCCTTTATGATGCTGTAAAGGTAAAAGGTGAAGATGCCGAGCAGTATGATATGGCTGAAGCCGACGACATAATAGCCGGGGGTGTGCGCAAAGCGGCTATCCAGAAACATCATCGCGGCAAAAAGAATAGCCGAGAGCGAGCCGAGATATAAAGTAACTTTGGGTTCCAAGTCAAAACTCGCCGCAAGTATGGGGAAAACGACTATCAAGCCAAAATAGCTCCTGACGCCGCCGAGGGCGTAAAGGATTGCGGTCAGCATGAAAATCCAAAGAATGCTCTTGAAATAGACGGCAAGGAAAATCCTCGTCTTGGCAAAGCTTAGAGCAAAATAGAGGAAGAGAGCGTCGAATAAGGACAGGGCGGCCATGACCACCAAAAAAATGCGCCGCTCGGCCACGAAGTCGGAATGCTCGGGGAGCCCGAGGACGAGGAGAAAGAAAAACACCGCCGAGATGAACGACGTGAAGTTTACGATATTAAAGTAGGTCGGCAGGCGCACCGGGACATCTTTTTTGCTGCCTTTTTCTACATTACCCATATATAAGTGGAGAGATATGCGGCTTTTCCGAACTAAAAAACAAAAATTCGCCAGTAGCCTTTAAAGCCGCCAGGCGACAAGTGGCATGAAAGTCAACCGGCTGGCATTGCTTCATAGCGGCTTTTTATCTAATGTTACCACATCCTTTCCGGCCGAACAGACTCGCGATCAACCCCAAGCAAAGGAGAGAGAACATGATGCGAAAGGACCAGTTCTTTGACACGCAGGAAGGGCAGGGCTGGGCGCTTACGTTTGACGACGTGCGCCTGAAGACCGGGTACTGCGAAGTGCCGCCGGACGGCATCTCATTCCAAACCATGTTCACCCGCCGAGTGGGGCTGAATATCCCCATCATCTCCTCGCCGATGGACACCGTAACCGAGCACGCTATGGCCATTGAACTTGCCAAGCTCGGCGGTATCGGTGTTTTGCATCTCAACCTTTCGCCGCGCGATCAGGCGGCGGAAGCCAAAAGGGTGTGGTACTACCTGAATGGGCTGATTGAAAAACCGATCACCGTTCAGGTGAAGGAAACGATGGAGGAAATTGAGCAGAGGCGCAGGGAACACGGCTGGTCATTCCACAGCTTTCCGGTTTTGGACGGCGACGGGCGGCTCGCCGGCCTGATCACCCGGAACGATTTTGATTTCTGCGAAGATAAATCGGTTCCGGCGTCGCAAGTAATGACCGCAGAACTCGTTACCATGCCGGCCGGAACGACATTGGACCAGGCCTACGAAGTGATGAGGCGCGAGAAAAAAAAGATCCTGCCGCTTGTTGACCAGGATCGGCGTCTCACCGGCATGTACGTTTTCTCCGACGTGCGGCGCATCAAGACCGGAAGCTCCCGCGAGTATAACGTTGACGAACGGGGGCACCTCCGTGTCGCCGCGGCGATTGGCATCGGCGACGATGCTCTTGAGCGCGTTGAGTTGTTGCAGCGCTACGTCTCGGCAGTCGTGATAGACAAGGCCCACGCCGACTTTGCGGACTATCTCTGGACGCTGAAAGAAATCAAGAAGGCAAACCGGCCGTTTGACGTTATGGCCGGGAATATCTCCGAGGGTGAATCGGCCAAGCGCCTTGTTGACGCCGGCGCTGACGGCATCAGAGTCGGCCAAGGCGGAGGCTCGATTTGCACCACGCGTAACGTAGCCGGCATCGGCTGCCCGCAGATTACCGCAACGCACAGCGTCGAGAAGGCCATCCGCGGTTCGGGAGTGCCCATTTGCAGCGATGGCGGCATACGCTTTTCCGGCGACGTCGTCATCGCCATCGGCGCCGGAGCCGACTCGGTTATGCTCGGGCGAATGCTTGCCGGCACCAAAGAAGCGCCGGGCGATCTCATCCCGCAAGCGGTTGCGGTGCGGGGATCCTTCGGCGAACCCATCCGCCAAGTGATGCAGGTCAAGGTTTACCGCGGCATGGGCTCGCTTGAGGCCATGGAAGAGCGCGCCGGCTCGCGCGCCCGCTACGGCCAGAGTCCGGATCGGGTGAAAGTGCCCGAAGGCATCAATGGCGCGGTGCCATACCAAGGAGAAGTCTCCAATGTCGTGTACCAATTGCTTGGGGGGCTAAGAGCCGGCATGGCTTATGTCGGAGCCGCCACAATCAGAGAATTGCACGACAAGGCCGATTTCTACCGCATCTCTGACGCCGGCTCGCGCGAATCGCATCCTCATGATGTGATCATGCTTTCCGAGCCGCCGAACTACCGGAGGAGTGGAACATGACTGGTAAGGTCGCGCCGCGATTTCTCAATGGCGTCAAAACCCTCGCCCTTGTCTGCACCCAGTGGGGCGATACCGGCAAAGGCAAGCTGGCTGATTACTTCGCCGGATGGGCCGACATCATCGCCCGCGGCACCGGCGGAGCGAACGCCGGGCACACCATCACGCTCGGGCAGGGGCGGGAAACCCACGTTTTTCATCTTGTCCCTTCGGGGATACTCCACGACGGCGACGGCAAGACGAACGTCATCGGCAACGGCGTCGCTTTTGACCCGAGGGTCTTCATGGAAGAACTCGACATTCTCAAGCGCGAGGATGTGAGCTTCGATCGGCTCTACATCGCCCACAACGCCCGTTTGGTGCTCCCCCAGCACATCCTGATGGACCGACTGCGCGAGAGCGGTGACGGAAGAATCGGCACAACCGGGCGCGGCATCGGGCCGACTTACGTGGATCACTACGCGCGCGTCGGCCTAACGGCAAACGACATGCTGAACGTCGATTGCTTCGCGAAGAAACTGCGAAGCAACCTCGCCGAGAAGCTAAAGATCCTGGCTTGCGCCGACAGCGAAACTGTCCGGCGCATCATGCACCACGAGCATCTCGAGCGCGGCGCGTTCTGGCACCCCACTCTCTTCGTGGACGAGGACGCGGTCATTGAGCGCTACCGGCGCTACGGCCGGCACCTTCGCGAGATGATTCGTGATACCGATCAGTTGATGAACAGCGCGATCGGAAAAAAGCGCATCCTACTTGAAGGCGCGCAGGGCAACCTCCTTTCCGTTGATTATGGGACATACCCCTATGTGACCTCGTCAGAATGCTCGGTGCAGGGTCTCGCCCGCGGAGTCGGTATCCTCGAACGGCGAGTTGATCTCGCTCTCGGGATCGTAAAAGCGTTTTACATGACCCGCGTCGGCGGAGGCCCGTTTCCGACCGAACTCGGCGGGCTTAAGTCTGAGCGATGGTGCAAC
>CAZKCN010000057.1:0-4711 GCA_964551555.1 uncultured Candidatus Saccharibacteria bacterium
CGGAGCCGCAGAAGATGATTCAAAACCCGAACCCGAAAAAACGGAAAAAAACGAATCAGACGAGTAGGTTGTTACGTAACTTGTTACGTAACAACCCTATCATTATCCCATAACAATTTCCTATGATTCTTTTTCCCATCATCGCGTCCCTTCTCTCAGTCGCATTCGCCGGATTTCTCATCGCACTCATAAAAAAATATCCGACGGGCAGCGGAAAACAAATCGAAATTTGGGAAGCGATCAAGGCGGGATCCCGCGCATACCTAAGGCGCCAAAACACGACGGTCGCGGGAGTCGCAATCATCCTCGGCGCCGTGATATGGCAGGTCTTTGACGGCGCAACCGCAGTTGGATTTCTCGCGGGTGCGGCCGCATCGCTTTTGACCGGCTACCTGGGCATGATGACCGCGGTTGATACGAACGTTCGAACGACGGAAGCCGCAAAAATCGGACTTCCGAAAGCGTTTCGCGTTGCGTTTTTAGGTGGGTCGGTAACGGGATTTCTCGTTGTCGGGCTCGGACTTTTTTCAGTGAGCGTATTGTATTATTTCACACGCGACGTCTCCTCTCTTGTTGGCCTTGCATTCGGCGGATCTCTGGTATCGGTATTTGCGCGCCTCGGCGGCGGAATCTATACAAAAGCCGCGGACGTTGGAGCTGATCTTGTGGGAAAAGTTGAGGCGGGAATTCCGGAAGATGACCCGCGAAACCCGGCGGTCATCGCCGACAACGTCGGCGACAACGTCGGCGACTGCGCGGGCATGGCCGCGGATCTTTTTGAAACCTACGCGGTAACGGCGATATCGGCCATGCTGCTCGGCTCGTTCCTTTTCGGCGCCTCGTCTCCGGCGGTATTGACGCCTCTCCTTTTGGGAGCCATTGCCATTCTCGCTTCCATAGCCGGCAGTTTCTTCGTTAAGATTAAAAACGAAACTCAAAGCATAATGGGCGCGCTTTACCGCGGACTTGCGGCCAGCGCGGGCCTGTCCGCTCTCGGCTTTCTCGCTCTTAGCGCGATCCTCGGCCAAGATTTCAGTATTCGCCACTTTGCCGCGTCTCTTATCGGACTCGCTATCACCACTCTCATGGTTGTCGTTACCGAGTACTATACTTCCAAAAAATACCGTCCCGTCCAGATGATAGCCAAGGCTTCAACCACGGGACACGGCACCAACATCATCATGGGCCTGGCCTTCTCGCTAGAGTCAACGGCGGCACCCGTCTTGGTCATCACCGCAGGCGCTCTTCTCGCTTACGCGGCCGCGGGACTTTATGGTGTCGCTCTTGCGGCCATGGGCATGCTCTCGCTTACAGCCATCATTGTCGCCATAGACTCTTTCGGCCCGATAACCGACAATGCCGGAGGCATTGCCGAGATGGCCGGACTTCCGGAAAACGTTCGCAGCGTCACCGATTCCCTGGATGCGGTCGGCAACACCACCAAAGCCGTAACCAAAGGCTATGCTATTGCCTCGGCGGGGCTCGCAGCGCTGGTTTTATTCGCTGCCTACACCGAGGAGCTTAAAGCCTTCGGCAAGTTTGTCGCTTTTGAGCTCGCCGACCCCTATATTATCGCCGGTTTATTCATCGGTGGAATTATGCCCTACCTTTTCACCTCCATAGCCATACGCGCTGTCGGCAAGGCGGCGGGAGGAGTGGTGGAAGAAGTCCGCCGGCAGTTCAGGGAAATCCCGGGCATAATGGAGAGGAAGGCTAAACCCGAATACGGCAGGGCGGTGGACATTGTGACCAAAGCGGCCATCCGCCAGATGATTGTTCCGGCTCTCATCCCGGTAGCCACACCCATCGCTGTGGTTTTAGTTTTAGGCGATAAAGGAGCCGTCGCTCTTGGCGGAGTTTTGGTCGGCTCAATTGTTACCGGACTGTTTATGGCCATCTCCATGACTTCGGGGGGTGCCGCCTGGGACAACGCCAAGAAATATATTGAGGAAGGCAACTACGGCGGCAAAAAATCGCCGGCCCATCAAGCCGCAGTTACCGGCGATACAGTTGGCGATCCTTACAAGGATACGGCCGGGCCGGCGATCAACCCGATGATAAAGATTGCTAATATTGTGGCTTTACTGATTGCAAGAATTATTTGATGCGTCATTCCGAGTAGAGCGAGGAATCTCTTGAGTATAAAAGCGGAACAAGCGAGGATCTGCTATACAGATCTAACGCGGATCGAAAAAAGAAAAGCGCCGTGACATGATGCGAGCACAGCGCCGAAGTCGGCGAGATCCTCTCGAACTACAGCGATAAAGCATCCCTGATTTCAGTAACGGTTGACCGGAGTGGAGGTATCTTGCCATCCTGCCACTCTCCAAAGAGCCCCGCGAATGTTTCGCCTTGAGCCCAGAAATGCTCCATGAGTATTTGTTCCACCTGTTTCGCAATCGGGAACTCTTCACCCTCTCTTCGCTGTTTCCAAAGAGCACAAAGCAAGGGCGTCGAAAGAGCGGCACGAAAGAGAACTTCCTGTTGGTGAAGTGTCGGCGTCGTGGCCATGCTCAACCTCCTTTGTTGAGTGTCTCTGCCGAGTGTCTATGAAGAGTAAAACACTGCTACTAAGTCGAAAGTTTCGTGAACTACACCCTCGAAAAAGCCAGCTCAACACAAATCACTGTCATTGTCTCGGCGCCCTATTTGGAACTTGAGCCGCTTTTGGCTAAGGCCGCGGAGAAAATTTCAAACGAAGTTGAGATTGAGGGCTTCCGCAAAGGCAAAGCGCCTTACGAGCTAATCAAACAAAAAATCGGCGAGTTTAAGATTTTGGAGGAAGCGGCGCGGATGCATATCCAGAAGAATTTCACCACAATCCTCGAAGAAGTAGAGAAAAAAGAATATGACGGCAAGTCCTTCGAGCCGGTCGGCGAGCCGACAATAGGCATAACCAAGCTCGCGTCCGGAAGCGATCTCGAATACAAAATCACTGTATCAATTCTGCCGCCGATTGAGCTCCCCGATTACAAGGCCGTCGCCAAAAAAGTGTTCGCCGGAAAGAGAATTGAAACTGCCGCCGATAAAGAGGTTGAATCGGCCGTGGAGTGGCTCCGCGAGTCGCGAGCCAAACTCATAACCGTAACCCGGCCGGCGGAAAAGGGCGATCGGGTGGAGATTGATTATTCGGCTTCACTCGGCGGCGCAAAGCTCGCGGGTTTTGAATCCAAAAATCATCCGCTCGTTCTCGGCCAGGGACGATTCATCCCCGGATTTGAAGAGAATATCACCGGCATGAAAGAGGGCGAGGAAAAAACTTTTACCCTCGCGGTACCGCCGGACTTTGCCGACCGCAGCGTCGCCGGAAAAAATCTTGAGTTTACGGCCAAAGTCAAACTCGTGCAGGGGCGCGAGATCCCCGAATGGAGCGATGATTTCGCCAAATCGCTCGGCAACTTTACTTCGGCCGCGGCCGCTGAAAAAAGCATCCGCGAAGGGCTACAGGCGGAGAACGAAGAAAAGGAACAAGAGCGGTTGCGTATCGCCGCGATCGAGGCCATAGCCGAAGCGGCCAAAGCCGAAATACCCGAAGCGTTGATTGACCGGGAACTGGGTAAAATGACCGCCGAGCTTGAGGCTTCCATAACGCGGATGGGGCTTAATTTTGACGATTACCTTTCTCACCTCAAAAAATCGCGCGACGATCTCAAGAAAGAATGGCGCAAAGACGCCGAAAGGCGGGTAAAAATCGCCCTGGTTTTGCGCGAGATCGCCAGGCGTGAAAAAATAACGCCGACACCCGATGAAGTGCAGGAAGCCGTGAACCGCACCGTAACCCACCAGGGGCTGACCGAAGAAGATATAAAAAAGATTGACCGCGAGGCTTTTATTGATTATAATCGCGGTGTGGCGAGGAACGAGAAAGTGTTTATATTTTTAGAGACTTTTCGATAAATTCGGAACCGTACAGCAAATCTGAATGTTAAAGTTTAAACTAGAAGAATACCTAATTACTAATTTCTAATTAACCTAATCAAATCCCAATTTCTAATGCCCAAAATCCCAAAACGCTTTTAGCATTAGTCATTCGGTTATTGGGCGTTGATTAGAATAATTAGAGCAATTAGGTTAATTAGAAATTTATGTAGTCTAGACTTTGAACTTCTGAATCTTTATCCAGGAGAGGTATGAAAAAGGAACTCGAAAACCAAATATTAATCCCCACGGTCATCGAAAAAACCCAGCTTGGTGAGAGGGCGTACGACATATATTCGCGCTTGTTAAAAGAGCGCATCGTTTTTTTGGGCGGGCCGATTGTTGATCCGGTAGCCAATGTAGTGATAGCTCAACTGCTTTTCCTTGAATCGCAAGATCCCAAATCGGATATTAAGCTCTATGTCAATTCTCCGGGCGGCTCGGTCTCGGCCGCTTTGGCCATCTACGACGCCATGCAGTACGTCAAACCGGATGTCTCCACTATTTGCGTGGGCCTGGCCGCATCGGCCGGCGCCGTACTCCTCGCCTCCGGGGCCAAAGGCAAACGCTTCGCTTTGCCCAATGCCGAAATATTAATCCATCAAGTCATGGGCGGCACCGAAGGACAAGCCATAGAAATAAAAATTGAAGCGGAACATATCCTCCGCGTAAAAAAGCGCCTGAACGACATACTGGCTAAGCACACCGGCCAGCCGGTTGAGAAGATTGAAAACGATACCGACCGCAACTTTTACATGGAAGCGGGAGAGGCCAAAAAATACGGCATAATTGA
>CAZKCN010000058.1:0-4703 GCA_964551555.1 uncultured Candidatus Saccharibacteria bacterium
AATTTGTGCCCAAGCGCTTTGAGAAAGTTTTCTTTCACTGGATGAAGAATTTGCGCGACTGGAACATTTCGCGCCAGATCACCTGGGGCATAAGAATACCGGCCTGGTTTTGCGTCTCATGCGGCGAGCCGAAAATCAATCCTAAAATCAAGGGTAACTGGTATTTTGTCAGGCATGGCGAGACGGATTGGAATATTGAACACCGCATTCAGGGCCAGTCGAGCAACATGCCGCTGAACGAACAAGGTCGTAAGCAGGCGCGGGAGGTGGCGCGGCAGCTTGCCGGTTCTGGTGTGGACTTGATTATAAGTTCGGATCTCTCTCGGGCGCGGGAAACGGCGGAGATAATTGGCCGCGAGCTTGGAGTTGAAGTCATTTTTGACCAGGCTTTACGCGAAAGAAGTTACGGCGTTTTTGAGGGCAAGATCTCGAGCGAGCTTGGCGAAGATCGTCAAAAGTTGCGCGATCACGAATATGTTCCCCGCGGCGGGGAAAGCCTGGCTGAAGTGGAAAAAAGAGTTCACACGGCACTCTTCCGCCATAGGGACAATCACCAGCATAAAAACATCGTCGTCGTTTCCCATGGTACCGCCCTCAAGAGTCTCTTGCGCCGGCTGAAGAATACCTCGCTGGACAAAATGCGAGATGTTGTCATTCAAAACGCCGCACCCATTCACTTCTCCTTGGCCGATGCCTGCAAAAAGTGCGGCAGTGATTTTATTGAGCAAGACCCTGACGTTTTGGATACGTGGTTTTCATCCGGACAATGGCCGTATGCCGCGCTCCTTGCGTCGCGCGGAAACCCGAAACTCGAAATCCGAAATCCGAAACCGCGATTGAAAATGACTTCGAGAGATTTCAAAACCTTCTACCCCACCGATGTCATGGAAACCGGCTGGGATATCCTCTTTTTCTGGGTGGCGCGGATGATTATGTTCGGGCTTTACTGCACTGGCCAGGTTCCCTTCCGCACCGTTTATCTCCACGGCCTCGTCCGCGATAAAGACCGCCAGAAGATGTCAAAATCCAAGGGCAATGTCATTGATCCTCTGGGCGTCGCCGAACAATACGGCACCGATGCAGTAAGGATGGCTCTCGTCATCGGCAATCTCCCCGGCAACGACATTGTCATCTCCGAAGAAAAAATTCGGGGCTATCGCAATTTCGCCAATAAACTCTGGAACATACACCGCTTCATTTGCATGAAATTCGACTCCGAGCTTGTCGGCGTCAAAGCGCATTGGATGAGCCGAGATGCCGGCGACATTAAGCGGCGCAGCGAATTAAAACGATTGGTGGAAAAAACGACCCTCGATCTCGAAAGTTTCCGCTTTCACCACGCGGCCGAGAGGCTTTATCACTACGTGTGGCATACCTTCGCCGATAAGATTATTGAATCTGCAAAACCGCGCCTCGAAAGCAAGGATCCTAAGGAGCGGGCGGTTGCGCTCGCACTGCTCCTTGAAATTCACCAGACGATCCTCAAACTCCTCCATCCTTTTATGCCTTTTATAACCGAGGCGCTGTGGAGCAGCATACCGCTGGTTCCCGGAAAAGAGCCGCCTCATATGAATAGCGCCAATGACTTGTTGATTGTCGCGCCATGGCCGAAACAATAGGCATATACACCGGCTACGCCGCATTGAGTTTTCTCCCGCCGCTCGTTTGGCTTCTTTTTTACCTGCACGAAGATCGCCACCCCGAACCCAAACATCTTATCCTCATAACTTTTGCCGCCGGAATCCTTAGCGCCGTAGCTGCCGTAGCCGCCGAGATGCTGATTTTAAGCCAGCCGCCCCATTTCTCCGGCCTGCTGCACTTTGCTTACCCCAGAATCCTTAAGTACCAAATTTTGGTTCTTGCCGGCGTAGGCTTTATTGAGGAGTTTTTTAAGTACGCCGCGGTAAGAATCGCCGTTCTTTCGCGCCCCGAGTTTGACGAGCCGGTGGATGCCATGATTTACATGGTTACCGCCGCTCTCGGTTTTGCGGCTATAGAAAATATCGTTTTTCTTATCCCCGTTTTTGAGGAAAGTCTGATCGGCGGCTTTGAACTTACCGCTACGCGGTTTCTCGGCGCGAACCTCCTTCACGCTTTAAGTTCAGCCATCGTCGGCTACTTTATAGCCCGTCATATGTTCAGTCCGTGGAGGAAGCACGCCGTTGCCGTTGGGGTAATTCTTGCCGGCGTTTTGCACACTTTCTTCAACTACTTTATAATTATCAGAGAGGACGTGCCCAAGTCGCTTGTGCTTTTGATTCTACTGCTCGTGCTTATGGCTGTTGCCGTTTTCGTTGAGTTTGAGCGTCTCAAAAGCTGGCAATCGGCGAACAGCGGAAGCGAAAAGGAGCAGAAAACCGCTATCGGCGAGACTTAATCACTAAAGCATAAAACAATGGCCAAATCATTTTTTGAGCGTCTCACCGGAAGCGTTCGCGTGGATGAGGGCGCGGACGGATCCGAGCGTCGCGGCGCGCCGCCGCCTTCCCCCCTGCGTCCGAAAAAAAAGAGCGGCGACATCATTGGCGAAAGCAAGATAATTCACCCGGTGGGTGACGGCGCGGAGTCTTCAGGCCCGCCCGATGAAGAGCCCGAAGAAGGGCAATTGACCGTTGATATATATGATGACGGCCAGTATCTGATTATTCAGGCTATCGTTGGCGGAGTGAAACCCGAGGATATTGATATAGCTTTGCAGGACGAAACGCTGACCATCCGCGGTTCCCGCCACCGGGCCCAAGAGATCAAAGAAGAGAGCTTCTACTATCGCGAGCTTTACTGGGGGGCTTTCAGCCGGTCTATAATTCTCCCCGAAGAAGTTGATTTTCAGAAAGCCGACGCGGCCATCAAAAACGGCCTCTTGGTTATTCGCCTGCCGAAGAAAGACCGAGGCGAGAAAAAGATCAGAGTAAAAGTGGAGTGAACACCCGGTCTACAGGGACTGTTCAGCGAGCAGCATATCCAGCAGACTCTTGCCGGTTATTTCCGGCGGCTTGGCGAGCTGGATCAAATCAAGCACCGTTGGGGCCACGTCAGTCAGAATGCCTCCCGTTTCCTTTTTAAGAAGCCTGATGTCCTCGGGCGTTCGCTGTTTTTTTAGCTGGTAATCTCGGCCGATAAGAAAAAAAGGCACCGGGTTCACGGTGTGTTCGGTCAGAGTTTCCCCTGAAATGGGATTGATTTTCTGTTCGGCGTTGCCGTGGTCTCCGGTAAGCAGCATCACTCCGCCGTTTTTCAAAATTTCGGCGGTGAGCCGGCCTACGCATTCATCTACCACCTCAACCGCTTTAACCACCGCCTCAAAGCTGCCGGTATGGCCGACCATATCCGTGTTGGCGAGATTAGCAAGAATGAAGTCGTATTCGCCCATGTTGGCGATAACCTTTTCGGTTATTTCCCTGGCTTTCATTTCCGGGCGTTCGTCAAAGTGAGCCACGGCAAGAGAAGGAATCAAAATTCTGTCCTCGCCGGCAAATGGTTTTTCCACGCCGCCGTTGAAAAAATAGGTAACATGGGCGTATTTTTCAGATTCGGCAATGTGCAGCTGATTTTTTCCGGCGGCCGAGAGAACTCTCGCCAGCGGCCAATTTACTTCCAGCGGCAAGAAAGCGGCTTCCACCCCGCCAAGATTCTTCTCGTACTCGGTCATGGTCGCCACCTTCAGGTTGGCGATTTTTTCGCGGGGAAAGGCGCTGAAATCGTCGCTGACCAGCGCCTCGGTTATCTCGCGCATGGAATCCTCCCGGAAGTTGGCAATTATCAGGCCGTCGCCCGGCCTGACTCGCCCCTGAATTGCGCCGTCTTTCACGAGATACGCCGGTTCTATGTACTCGTCGAAAATGCCGAGCTCATAGGATTTAGCGATGTAATCTTCGGCGTTGACGAAAGACGATCCGGCTTCGCCGGCGAGGAGGTCGTAAGCTCTCTTTACCCGCTCCCATTTGCGGTCGCGGTCCATGGCGTAAAAGCGCCCAACGAGCGAAGCGATAACCGTGTTGGGATAAAGCGCGGCGATTCTCTCCTGAAGCTGGCCGATAAAAATCTTGGCCTCCTGGGGCGGGGCATCCTTGCCGTCGTTTATGACATGCAAAAAAACGCGCGGCACGTTCTCGCGCTTGGCGAGTTCAAGCAAAGCGTAGACGTGATCAATGTAGCTATGGACCGATCCCGAAGAAGCAAGGCCCAAAATATGCAGGGACGACTGGTTTTTGCGGATGTGTTCAACGACGTTCACGAACGCCTGATTTTTATAAAACGAGCCATCGTGGATGGAAACGATTATCCTCGGCAGATGATGGTAGATGACGCGGCCAGTGCCCATGGTCAGGTGCCCAACTTCGGAGTTCCCGGCTTCGCCCCACGGCAGGCCGACGGCCACGGCGGAGGCCTGCAGGGCAGTGAACGGAAAATATTTCTCTGCGTAGTCTAAATTCGGTTTTAGGGCTTCGCGGACGGCGTTGCCGCGTTCCTGGAGCGATATGCCGAAGCCATCCATGACCACAAGTAAGACGGGTTTGGGGACGGAATTCATAGGTTATAGCTTAAGTGTAGGACAAAAGACGATTTCGGGGAAACGGTAAGAAACTAGGAATCCGACTTCTGAATTTTTAGAGGGCCAATCTTCAATTTTGCATAAGGCCACACATACTGTTCAGTTCACATTCAAGGGTGACGGTTGAAAGTGTTGTTGGAACTTCTCAAGA
>CAZKCN010000059.1:0-4617 GCA_964551555.1 uncultured Candidatus Saccharibacteria bacterium
ACGGTGCCGGCGGTATTGCTCCCGCCAATAACATAGACATAGCCGTTGGCCACCACCGAAGAATGAAAGATTAGGTATTCGGGCAAGGAATTGGTGTTGTAAACCCAGCCGTTGACGCCGCCGGTTGAGGTCGTGCTGGCGTAAAGCACAGTGTTGGCAACCACGCCGTTTGAAGGGTTACGGCCGCCGATAACATATATGTATCCCTTGGAGAATACCGAGCTATGCTGGTCGCGCTGGACGGGCATAGCGTTGGTGCTCGTCCAAGAGCTAAGTGATCCATCTTGGCTGGTGTTGAAGGCGGCCGTGCGGCTGGCGACTTCAAAAGTATTTGCTGGTGTGGTTGTGCCGATGGCTAAGCTGCCGGAAGAAGTTAGATAAGCCCTGGGTGCGGCGGCTCCTCCGGTGTAGAAACCGAGGCTTGAAGTCGCGCTGATGCTTGGGGTAAGCAGACCGCCGAGGAAAGTGGAAGTTGAGACGAAGAGCGAGGAGACGTTGACCGAGAGATGTGAGGCGATTGGCTGTTCCGGAGTTAACGCCGATGCCGGCATTGGGGCACCCCTTGCACGATCCGAGTATTTCAAGGTTGCCTTTGACAGCCAGATTCTGGACGATTTCCTCGTTGCCGACATTGGTTGAAGTGGCATTAGCCGAACCGATAAGAGCTCTGCCGCCTACGGCAAAAGTTGTTGAAGGCGTGCGGGTGGCAACGCCGGTCCAGCCGTTGGAGTTCAATACAATCAGGCTCGGCGAGCTTGTGCCCTGGTCGGAGACGACGAAAGCCGGAATGTCCTGGGGGTCGGTCGTGGAACTCAAATGTTCAATCGCCAAGAAGCCCCACGGCGAGGTGGTGCCGAGGCCGGTGCGGCCGCGGGAGTCAATGGCGAAAAAGGGCGTGGTGGTGCCGTCCACCAAACCGGAGTCGCCGACAACGAAAGCCATATCGGTTGAAGTGCCGATCTCTATGGAAAGACGGCCCCACGGGGTTGAGGAGGCGATGCCGACTTTAAGCGTATCTTTAAGCCCTCCTGCGCCGTCGGTTTCGCTCCAAAGAGTCAGGAGCGGCAGGCCGTCAACGCGCGCGGTGTAACTTTGAACGACGCTCGCGGCGGTGGTGGCCACGGGAAGATCCATCCAAGTAACAATGCCCGAGTCGGTGTCAAAATACTGGGCGCCGAAGACGCCGTTATCAATGGAAGTAAGGCCGGTGAACCAATCGTGCTGGAAAGCTCCGGCGGCAACGCTCAAACCGCCTTCAAAAGTTGAGGTGGCTTTGATATTGGCGACATGAAAAATGGTGGTGGGCGATGTCGTTCCTATGCCGACTCTGCCGTTCAAGCCGTCAAAGGCCATTATCGGGGGCACGTTCGCCGCCGTGGTGGTGCCGAAAGCGAAAGCCGTACTCAATGCCGAAATGGTGGCCGTGGCGTTAATGGGAAAATAAATCTCATCAAGATTTAAGGTAAGTTTGTCGGCAACCCCCGTGCCGAGGAAAGAAGAACCGGCCGCCGAAAAGAGAGCTGAAGGAACAGTGGTGGCAATGCCGACGTTGCCGGAAGAATCAATGTATGCCCTCGGCGCCGCCGCTCCTCCGGTGTAGAAGCCGAGCGTTCCGGTGGCCGAGATGGAGGGGGTGAGCAGGCCGCCGATAATAGTTGAAGTTCCATTGATGAGCGCCGGGCCGTGGACGGAGAAGAGCGAGCCGGGCGAAGTAGTACCAATCCCCACATTGCCTGAAGAATCAATCACCACCCGCGGCGCCGCCGCCCCGCCAGTGTAAAAACCAATGCTTGAAGTCGCGCTGATGCTTGGGGTTAAGAGCCCACCGAGGAAGGTGCTGGTACTCACGAAGAGCGAGGAACCGTTGACCGATAATCTTGCTCCGGGAGTTGAGGTGCCAAGGCCGATGTTTGCATTAGCATTATTATCAAGAAAATGACCCGAAGTATTGACAAACCAGTACTGGGTGCTGTTTGCCGCCAAGTAAAAATTGTGATTTGAGTACGAGCCGACAGTGGGACGGTTGTTTGAATCAACAAGAAATCTGGCGGTTGCGTTGGTACTGGCTGCGGGCTGCACAATGATAATGCCGCCGCCTGCGTTGGGAACGCGGAGGTGAAGAAAGTCTAATGGGTTTGCTGTGCCAAAGCCCACATTGCCGTCAAAATAGGCCGCATCTCCGCCAGTTTGTTGGACGGCCAGCATTGCACTTGGAGAAGTCGTGCCTATTCCAAGCCCCCCAGTAAAAGTCGAAGTCCCAGCGCCGCTGACGTTCAAGAGATTTGAAAGCGAGAGTGAGGTTGAGGAGGCGTAATTAAGAAAAGATGGCGTGGTTGAAGTGGCCTGGAGATACGGCAGGGACAACGGGCCTTCGATGGTTGTGGGCCCGCCAAGAACAGTCGAGCCGTTATGGACGGAAAGTAAAGTTCCGGGGGTGGTGGTGCCAATGCCAACGTTGCCTCCGGAGTGGACGATCATGGCTGGCGCGACAGAGGAGTTGGGGTAAAAGGAGATGGATGTGGTGGAAAGAACGTTTGAGGTGATAATTCCGGAAACGAAAGTAGAGGTGGCGGTAAAGAGGGATGGACCGTTCACGGAAAGTAAAGTTCCGGGGGTGGAGGTGCCAAGACCGAACCTTTTAGCCGAGTTGTCCCATATAAAATTTGAATCCCCGCCGAACGCACCGGCATTATTGAACTGTACTTGGGTATCAGAACCTCCCGGTGTGCCGCCGCCTGAACCGCAACCGGAGCAAGTGCCTCTGACTTCGAAATTCCCAACAATAAGCTGATTACCGACATTTGTGGAAGTCGCCCCAGCGCTCCCGTAGAGCATCGCTCCGCCTACTCCCAAAAGCGCCGCTGGCGAAGAAGTGCCAATGCCGGAAAAGACGGCAGTTGAAGTGGCGACAATATTTCGCGCGACTATATCCTGCGCGACGGACAGTTCGGCGTAGGGCGAAGAGGTGCCGACGCCAAGGCGCCTTGCCGTGTCATCCCAGAAAAGAGCCGAAGCATCATCCACCGTCGTGCCAGCCGAGGAGTAAAAGGCGACGGCATTAGCCACTCCAGTGCTTACCGTTCCCGACCCGCTTCCGCAGTTTGTGCAAGTGATGTTGTCGGGAATATCGGCGTCGGTCAGGTTAAACTGGTTGGAGCCGGAGAAAGTTACATCGGAAAGGGTTGCTTTAGAGAGCTTGTTGATGCCCTGCGACGGAGCAAACGATTGGACAACCGAGGTTTTAATCTGCGGACCTTCGTAGAGACTGGCGACGTCGGAGATGAGTTTGTTGACCTGCTGGCGGAGACTCAAGTTGATGTCATCCAGTTTCTTTTGAAACGCGGAGAGATCAGCCGGCCGTATTATTTCCCTCACCACTTCTGTCCCCTTCACTGGCTGGGAAGGAATTGCGGGCGAAGGCGAAACTTCTTCAATACGCGCGAGTTTAGGAACGGGAGAGGGGAAAGGAGTAACCAGAGCCGCCAAAGGCAGCTTTTCCTTCGTCGCCGATATGCGAGCCAACGGTTTTTCCTCGCGCGCGGGGATAGAAAGACGAAGAGCTTTAGCCAGCGACGGCAGCCGCGAAAAAGCGAAAGATCTGAAAGAACCAAGAAGCGAAGAGGAAGAAAGATTATCCAGAGAATCAGCGGCAATAAGGGGAAGCTCGCCTAGCCCATAGCCGGCCTCCTTCAGAGTCGCGGCAAACTTCGCGGGAACAGTGGAAACCCCGCGGCTGATTCGCGAAGCGAAAGCCCAAGCCAATTCCGGCAGCTCCTCGGGCTTCGGAACTTTTACATCAATTAAAGTTGAGCCAACAGCATCAAAAGAGCGCGAAGCGGTTTTGCCAATATCTTGCCAGTGAAGCCGACCGGTCAGAAAAGGATAGGCGATGAGAAAAACCAACCCGCCGATCACGGGAAAAGCCAAAAGCTTTCGCGGGAATGATGACTTGAGGCCGGATAAAAGATCGCGGAAGGTCGGCTCACGCCGCGGATGATAGGAAACTGAAGGAATCGGCGGCAGAGGCGGCGGCCCCTTCCGCAACTTGCGGAGATCAATTATCTCCGATAAATCCGAATCAACCAGCTCCACTTTTCCATCCACGGCATACGGAATAAATCTTTTTCTCTCATCTAAAGAAATTACAAACCTGTCATCCCTTTCCGCAACCTGGCCCTCCGGGATTATTTCGGCCAAAGCCGCAGATTGAGGCTTAAAAGGCTTAGTTGAAAAAGCGGCGACATATTCACCAAGCCAATTCCTGGTCGTATGCCAGTCGCGCCCGATCTTAACGCCCTTTAACTTCTTCTGTAAAATTCGGATACGAAGGTAGTCCGCGGAATAGGGGCTTTGATCGGCAATCTCACTAAGCTTGAAGTAAGTTTTCCCGTCTTTAAACACCATTTTACGGCAATCGTATATGCTATCGTATACGACCGTATATCTATCTATAGGATACGAGGCTCATCCCCATAAAGTGCCTGTGAATAACTAAAGTTACCCGGATTGTCAAACTAGGTTAGAATTCAGGCATTGCTAAACTACAACAAAGAGCAATTTAAAAGTCTAAAGCACTTTACTAAACATTGATAACCGAACATTACTAAACTTTGATAA
>CAZKCN010000060.1:0-4518 GCA_964551555.1 uncultured Candidatus Saccharibacteria bacterium
AAAGATTGCTCGCGGGTTTTGGATTTGACGAGAGCCCGTAAAATCTTGCCGGCCAGTTTCTTAGTTTCCGCCGGACTTTTAGTGATAACTGCGAGCATAGCCCTAAAGTAGCAGATTTGAGGAGTTATATAAACTACAGGAGTTTTCGGGAAAACAAAAAACCGGGAGGAGAGATTTTTTCTTAAGATCCCCCTTCCCGGCCAAGTTCAATGCAGATTCCACACCGCGCGCGCAGCCGCAGTGCGGAGCGCCTCGGTGCGGTAGCCGTAACCGTAGCCGCCGTAACCGTAGGCGTCTCCATAGTATATCCGCGCCCAGCCGATAGCACGGACTTTGCGCGCCGCGTCAAGCACGCGCAAGTTGACAAGGACGGTGTTTCCTTCCTCCACCGCGGTGAACTCGGCAATGAAGTCGGCCGCCGCCTCCCGCCCGCTGGGTGGGTAATACTGCGGACTGGGAGTGTCTACAATGCTAACCCCGCGGCGCCGCAGCTGGTCCTCAACAACGTATTTACCCACATCCATGCCGTAACTGTATCCGCGCACAGTTACGACCTGGACGGTTTTCCCCTCCATCCACGGAATGGGTTGTGGTCCTTTGAGAACGCCCTTCGCCTCTTCCGCCCCAACAAGGGCGCCGACGGCCCCGCCTATCCCCGCGCCGATGAGCGCCCCGGCGCCGGCACCAACCGCCGCACCCCCCTTGCCTCCGGCAAGAGCGCCCGCACCCGCGCCGACGAGCGCTCCGATGGTTGCGCCCTGTGTTGCGCGGTAGCCAGCGGGCCCCGCGCACGAAACCACCAGCGGGATAAACAGCGCGAAAGCAGCCAAACGCGCGAACTTGCTCATCTCGCCCTCCTCCGGCCATGCCGGAATAAGAAACCCCGCGCCTACCTTATTTCTGCTCCATATTATATAAAAATCTCGTAAAAAGTCAATGGAAACTGGTTCGGCCTGTGCACACTTGCGATTGACTTAACTCCCAGACGCGCTACCAATGAGACATACCAAAATGACCGAGAATAAAAAAACACCGCCCTTTGCTGAAGCGGCGGCGAAAATAAAAACGGCTAACTCCATAGTTTTTGTTTTGCCGAACGAGCTTGGTATAGGAGTCATCGGCTCGGCGGCGGCCTTGGCCTCCGGCCTCCGCGAAATAGGCAAATCGGTTGCCGTCTTTGCTCGGGAAAACGCGCCCTCCAAAGAAATTGCTCCCTGGCAGGACTTCGGCGGGAGAGGCAAATCGCCGCGCGAATTCATAATCTCATTTGATCTTACTCGCTCGCCGATAAAAGAGCTGAAATACGAACGCGACGCCAATCGCCTGGACATTATTCTCTCTCCGGCGAGCCAAAGCATCAGGCGCGAAGATATTGAATTCCGCTACGGGGCTTTGCGCTATGATCTCGTAATAACCATCGGCGTTCTTTCGCCGGAAGATGCCGCCGAAAGCATCAAAGCCGTGCCGGAACTGTTTCACCAAAAACCGATTGTCAACATTGACCACCGTCCGGCCAACGCCAAATACGGCGAAATAAACCTGACTCCGGGCAGCGAAGAAAAACCAAAAACCCTTCCAGAAATGATTTACCGTCTCCTCGGCGAGCTCGGTATAAAAACCATCAAGCCCGACACGGCTAACGCTCTCCTGGCGTCGCTTTTCGCCTCAACCAAGAATTTCGCCCTGGCCGGAGCCGAAGAGTTTTTGACCGCGAGCGAGCTTATCGGGTTTGGGGCCAGCGCCGAGATGGCGCGCCGGTACGTTCCAGCACCGAACAGCCTTTCCGAAGAGCAACTCGCCGCGCGGGCTCTCGCGCGCACGCGCTTAGACAAGGAGAGCAACGTCCTTTGGTCAACTCTGACTAAAGAAGATTTCGTCAAAACCGGCACAACCAAGGAAAAAATTGAATGCGTTCTCGTCAAGCTGGCTGACGTCGCGCCCCATGCCGAGGGACGGGTTCTCTTGATTGAAGATCGCGACGACGGCGCAATCAGCGCTTTCGTCGCCGCTCACCGCTTCCTTGAGAAAAGAGCGGGTTTGTCTCTGAAGTCCTCTCCGGCAAGCGGCTGGTTAGAGCTGAACGAACCCTTCTTCACTTTCATTTCAGCCGAGAAGCGTCTCGGCCAATTGCTCTCGTCGCCGATTGCGCTAGAATAGAGAGGGGCTTCGCTTCGTCCCGCACCCGCGCGCGGTATTTCGTATAATCGCCAAGTGCCAAAACCGATGACTACTTTTGAAGAAAGCAAACGCGAGCGCAAACTCTTTCAGCTGGTGCGCAAAGAAGAGGAAGACACGGTAAAAATCCTTTCCGAAAAGTATAAGATACCGTATGCCGATTTGGCTATAACGCCGGTCAACGTTGACGCCCTCGGCCTTATCCCTGAAGAAGAAGCTAAAATCGCCGAAACAGCGGTCATTCAGAAAACCGGAAAGAAACTGGAAATCGGCGTGCGCAACCCCGAAAAACCGGAAACCAAGGCCGCTTTGGAAAAACTGAAAGCCCAGCGCTACTTCTGGGATCTTTTCCTGGTGTCGCGAACCAGTCTTGAAAAAGCTTGGGCTTTTTACGAAAACATCACCCGCCGCGGCAAAGCCATTTCCGGAAAAATAGAAATAGCGGTTGAGCGCCTAAACGACTTCCGGGCCGGAGTGAAAAGTGTTAGCGACATAAGTCGGCTTCTTTCCGGGGTGGAAACGAAGCGCACCACTGACATACTGGAGATAATCATCGCCGGGGCTCTGGAAACCGACGCTTCCGACGTCCACCTGGAACCGCAAAGCGACCAGGTTCGCCTGCGCTACCGTCTTGACGGCGTTTTGAACGATGCCGCTTTCTTCCCCCTGCCGTCATACAAACTCGTCCTCTCGCGGATAAAACTCATATCGGAAATAAAGCTGAACATCCAAACGCGGGGGCAAGACGGCAGATTCACCATTGAGAGCGAGGCAACGGAAATTGAAGTCCGCGTCTCCACCCTGCCCGGACCCTACGGCGAAAATGTCGTCCTTCGCGTCTTAAACCCCAAAGCCATCGCCGTAGGCTTCGGAGATCTTGGCATGCAGCCGTGGACCCGCGAGGCTATGGCCGGCGAACTCGCCAAGCCGAACGGCATGATTCTCACCACCGGCCCAACCGGCTCGGGCAAGACCACGACTCTCTACGCTTTTATCCGCGAGGTGCATAAGCCCGGAGTGAAA
The DNA here is from genome assembly GCA_964551555.1 of uncultured Candidatus Saccharibacteria bacterium. Classification (GTDB taxonomy): domain Bacteria; phylum Patescibacteriota; class Minisyncoccia; order Sungbacterales; family SURF-37; genus CAYNAP01. The sequence continues at coordinate 3,199 of CAZKCN010000060.1, forward strand.
ATTATAACCCTTGAAGATCCGATTGAATACCACTTGCGCGGCATTGAGCAGACCCAAGTTGAAACCGAGAAGGGTTACGATTTCGCGAGCGGCTTGCGCTCCATTCTTCGCCAAGACCCCGACGTGATTCTGGTCGGCGAAATACGCGACCTGGAAACGGCCCAGACCGCCATGCATGCCGCACTTACCGGACACTTGGTCTTTTCAACGCTCCACACCAACAACGCCGCCGGCACCATCCCGAGGCTTCTCGATCTCGGCGTTGATCCGGCAATTATGGCCCCGGCCATCAATGTAGCCATGGCCCAGCGTTTAGTAAGGAAGCTTTGCGCCAAGTGTAAAAAAGAGGCACCGGCTGCTCCCGAGGAAATCGCCGCTATTGAAAAAGAAATTGCGGCGTTACCGCAAGGCCTTCGGAAGCCGGCGCTGGGAAATCCTCTTGACCTATGGCGGGCCGGCGGCTGTGCGGAGTGCAACAACACCGGTTATAAAGGCCGCATCGGCGTTTTTGAGATAATTTTGGTTGACGACGAAATAGAAAAGCTCGTTTTTTCTAAACCTTCGGAAGTGGATATTAAAAAAGCCGCCGAGAAACAGGGCCAGATCACTATGCGCCAGGACGGGATTCTGAAGGTGATTGCCGGGATTACGGATTTGGCGGAAGTGGAGAGAGTGGTAGGCACTAGCTAGTTTGTAAGTTTATAAGTTGCTAGGTTTATAAGTTCTTGGAAAAGAAAAAGGCCGCGGCGTGTGCTTTTGCCGTAGCCCTAGAATCCACCGCCATCACTAGAATCCGCGATCTTGGGGGACGCGTTTGCGGGGGAGGGGTGGTCTACAAAAATAGATCCACACAAACCCCACGACCAATGGTCCATAGAAGAGTGGCCGGTAGATATTGGGCGTAAGTACTTTCTTGAAGAAAAATTCAAGAGCCAAACTGGGAACGCAACACGCCACCAAAACCGCCCAGTATTTCAGGTGCGGCACAACAAATTCTGGTAGCTGCGGCGGTTTTAAACCACGAACCCAGCCCATAAACGCTCCCCAGACGGCGGCGAGAACCCACACTGACAAAACGCCGTAATAGTACACGAGAAACAACAAGACGAGGAGCGCCACTGAAACAACCGCGTAGAGCTTCAGGTCTTTCATCTCCCCCCCCTCCGAGTCACGCTCGGAACTAGTACGGTCCATTGCAAAGGTCCTGTCCGCAACCACGAGCGCGCGAAGCGCGCGGAACTAAGGAGTCTCGCCGCAGGCGAGACGAAACTGCAAGCGAGGTCTGGCAGAGACAGACCGAGCGCAACTTACAAACTTAAA
>CAZKCN010000061.1:0-4502 GCA_964551555.1 uncultured Candidatus Saccharibacteria bacterium
TGCGGCGCGACCCCATTTCGGCTTCCAATTCCGATTTTCAATTTTGGCGGAGGGTACAGGATTCGAACCTGTGAGGGATTTCTCCCACACGCTTTCCAAGCGTGCGCCTTAAGCCGCTCGGCCAACCCTCCTCCATATTAACGGATAAGCTTCAGTATCTTTGGTTTAAGCTCTCGTAAATTCTTTTGGCGGAAGTTCACGGCTCTATGCTCTTCTTCGGTGAGCTCGCCGTAGGGTTTGCCGAACTGCGGAATTATCAGAATAGAGCGGTAGGCGAAGCCGGGTTTTACTTCGCACATAAGGCGGTCGGCGATATAGCCCTCTGCCCAATTTTCATTTAATAGCAAATTTTTGCCGTCAAAGAAAGCGATGAAGCCGCCGAGACGAGCGGTGCGCTTTTCTTGAGGCACCCCGTTGAGCTTCTCAAGAATGGCCTCGGCGAGTTCTTTAGCGCTTGCGTCGCGCCCCAGCCAGCGCTTACTCTCAACACCCGGCGCGCCGCCAAGGTAATCAACCACTAAGCCGCCGTCGTCGGCGATAGTGGGGATTCCGGTTTCTGCGAAGTAACCTTTAGCTTTAAGAATGGCGTTTTTCTTGAATGTATCCTCCGTTTCGGCAACGAGCTTGATTTGAGGAAAATCCTTAAGGCCGAGGATTTCAAGGCTGGTGTCGGCAAGGACTTTTTTGGCTTCCTCAAACTTTGAAGGGTTGGTGGTGGCGATAAGCAGGCGCGGCATAGGTCGGAAGCAAATCAGAATGTTTTTTTGCGCGCAATTATTGCCACCCTAGAGAGATTGGCCGGGAATTCTTCCACAGAAAGTTTGGCTGTGCGGATGTCTTCAAGGCCGGCGCGCTCAAAGGCCCGGCGCATATCGGCGATCTTATAAGGCCGGACGCCATACATCATGCCGAGGGTTGCGCCGACGGGACTGCGGCGGAGGCCAAGGTTAAAAAACGTGCCGCCCGGTTTAAGCAGGCGAGCTAATCGTCTGACCGTTTCGGTCAGCGGCGCGTGCTCAAGAGCTCCGCTGGCCACGACAGCGTCGAAATGGCTTGCCGGCAGGCTCATCGCCTCCCGCTTGCCAAGCGGGGTTATCTTCTCCGGGTTTCTTAGATCGCTCTCGGCAATCACTATCGTGCGGCGGCTTAATCCTTCCTTCTTAACTACGCGCTCCATTTCGCGGAGCATTTTAGCGTCTATATCCGTGGCGTAGATTTCGGATTCGGGGAAACGCTTGGCGAAGTAGCAAGCCATCAACCCGGTGCCGCAGCCGACGTCGAGCACGCGAGGCAAACGCGGCAACGAGAAACCGATGCGGTCCAGAAAACGCTCTATCCCCCTCTTGAAGCCGATAAGCGACAGGAACGAATCATAGGCGCCGGCAACCGCCCCGTAGCGGGTTTTGCTCATATGTTGGTATTCTGCAATGCGCGTATTCTATCTTCGACAGGAGGGTGAGTCATAAATAGCTTTATAACCCACGGTGTGCGCTTGGGATTCCCGGCATCGGCCTTGAATGGATTTTCAAAGAAAAGATGGGCGGTGGCATTTTGAGCATGGGTCATCACCTGCGGGTCGCGGGAGATTTTCTGCAGGGCATTGGCGAGGCCTTCGGGGTAGCGCGTCAGCAAAACTCCCGAGGCGTCGGCGAGGAACTCGCGCCGGCGTGAGATGGCGAGGCGGATGAGTGTCGCGGCAATGGGCGCGAGAATTGCGCCGATTACAGCGATGAGCATGATTGCGGCACCGGCGCGCGAATTGTTGTCGCGGCTTCGCGCGCCGAACCACTGCATACGCAGGAAAATATCGGAGACGATGGCGATGATTCCGGCAAGAACCACAACCACGGTTGATATCAGCATATCGCGGTTGCCGATGTGCGAAAGCTCGTGGGCGATGACGCCCTCAAGTTCGCTGCGGTCAAGTCTTTCAAGGAGTCCATAGGTTACGGCCACTACCGAATGTTCGGCATCGCGGCCGGTGGCAAAGGCGTTTGGGGCCGGGTCATTGATGATGTAGAGCTTCGGCATCGGCAAACCGGCGGTGATAGCGAGATTCTCAACTACGCGATAGAGTTCGGGGTTTTCCTCCGCGCTTACCGGCTTGGCCCGCGTCATTGCGAGCACAAGTTTATCGGAATACCAGTAGCTCGCGATATTCATTATCAGACTCAACGCGATGCCGAACCAAAGTATGGCCGGGTTGTTATAGATATAGCTGAAGATCCAAAAAAAACCGATGATTAAAACAAGGAACATAAAAAGCAGTATCCATGTTCGCCGGATGTTTTTTGCGGCTTGAGTGTAGATGGTCGCCATTTGCCGGAATTATATCAGTTGCGCTGGAGTTTTTCAAACGCAAAAGCCCCGTCCCGATAGTCATCGTGACGGGGCGCAATTTTCTCGCGCTGGCGAGTTTCGCCCAGCAATCATTGGGTTATCGTGATTTTACCCTGCAGTTGCGGATTTAGATGATCGTGGAACGGACATTCCTTGGCTATGGTGAAGGTGTGCGAGTACTCTTCGCCGGATTTGATCGGTTTCTTGGCGTCAAAATCGGGGCAGACCTGATGAATGGGATGCAAGGCCGAGGCCGGCCAGCGGTCGCGCGCGTCTTTGTTTTTGAAAACGACCGTCTCCCCGGCTTTGATCGTCAAATCAGCCGGTGAAAAGCCATTGGCGTCCATGGCGATGACCCGCCTCGTTTCCGCGGGTTCGGTATTGGGCAGCAGGATGTCGCCGCCCGTAACTTGGCTGCCGCTGCCGTCTGGTGCGGCACTTTTCCGGTTTGACGAGTAAAAATAATAGCCCGCGCCGACAACGGCAATAACAATCAGCGCGGTGATAAGGTATTTTTTATCCATGGCTTTATTTTAAACTCAATTTTCCGGTTTGCAAGGACTATTTTGCATAGGTGTGGATAGGAAAACAAAAGCCCCGACTTTTCTTGTCGGGGCGCTGTGGCGGATTACTCAAATTCAACTGTGGCGGGCGGTTTGTCGTTTTCGTCAAACCAGACCCGTGTGATCTCTTGGTGTTTGGTGAGTGTGCGCTGGATGCGCCGCCGCACCTCGGGCGGGAACTGATAGCCGCGGCAGGTCATGAAATCTGAAGTCTGGACTGCGCGCACGGCAATAGCGTAGCCGTAGCTTCGGCCGTCGCCTTTCACGCCGACGGTGCGGACGCCAATGAGACCGGCAAGAAGCTGGTCATATTCAGCTTCGAGTTCCGCATCGGCCACTATCCGGCGAACTTCGGCGTCGGCCGAGCGCTCCAGCTTCAGAAGTTCTGGACTAACCCGGATGCCGATAATACGGCAGTAAAGGCCCGGCCCGGGGAAGGGCTTCCGCTCGGTGATTGATGGTGGTAAACCCAAGCTTCGAGCAAGATCGCGAACCTCGTACTTGAACAGTTCGCGGAACGGGTGAACTTGGCGGAGGGATGTTGTGAGCCCGACGTTATGATGCGTCTTGATCTGCGCCGACTCGCCCACTCCGGCCGACTCAATCATATCCGGCGCGAGGGTGCCCTGGAAAAGAACAGTCGCGCTAGCACGCTCGGAATAGCGTTCAAGGCAGTGTTGATACTGGCGCCGGAAGGCGCGGCGTTTCTCCTCGGCGTCGGTTCCGGCTGTGGCCACGGCTCGGAGGAAATCTTCGCATGGAGCGATGATGTCGAGCTCACAACCGGCCGCGTCGGCGTTGGCGATTATTTCGCTAATTTCCCCTTCGCGCAGTCCGCCGGTGTTGATGGTCAAGCAAAGGAGCCGCTTGCCGAGCACTGGAGCCAGGATAGCCGCGAGTGTGGATGAGTCAACCCCACCGGAAAAAGCCATGATGGCTTTTGCATCGGCTGGTATTTCGCGGAGAACTTCCTCACGTATACTGGCGATGATATCGGACGGCGTCCAGTCGGCAATCGTTCCGCAGGCATCAAGGAAGTTTTTCAGCATTGTGAGGCCTGCCGGGGTTTGCCTGACCTCGGGGTGGAACTGCACACCCCAGATTGGTTTTTCAGGGATGCGCAATGCCGCTATTTCGCAGTCGGTGGTTTCGGCGATACTTTGGAAATTGCTGTGATCTGCGCGGGCCACACTGTCGCCATGGCTCGCCCACACCGTTTGCAGGGGGTCAACCCCTTTGAAAAGAGGATCATTGGACAGTGTGGCATGCGCCTCGCCGTATTCCTTCTCTCTTTGCTGCGGTTTAACATGGCCGCCGAACTGTTGAGCAAGCCACTGCATACCATAGCAGATGCCGAGAATCGGCTTGCCGAGTGAGAGGATTCTCGCTGGCGGCTTCGGCGCATCCTCATCGTGGATGCTTGCCGCTCCGCCAGAAAGAATGATGCCCTTCGGATTACTGCCCTTGAGCCATTCTTCTGCCTTCTCAGGCGACAGGATGATGGAGCGCACTCCGATGTCGCGAAGCGCCCGGCCGATCAGCTTGGTATACTGCGAACCGAGGTCAATGATCAGGACTTGCATTTTCCGCCTCCTTCGG
>CAZKCN010000062.1:0-2439 GCA_964551555.1 uncultured Candidatus Saccharibacteria bacterium
AGGCAGTACCAAAGAAAGGGAGGGGTTATTGTTTGTTGCCATTCATCCCCGCAGCTTTGCTGCGGGGTATTCTGGACAAACAATAAAAAGGCCGCGCAGTTTTCTCTGGTCTGCACGGCGCTAGATTTCCGAATCCCCGAAGCACGCTTCGGAAGCCCGTTTTTCTGCCCGCGTAAGCCGCAACACTTCACGGCTTGAGAGCAGGCTTGCGTAGCGATCGCAGACTTTTGGATCGCAGGCGAGACGACTCATCGCCCTGAAGGTCGCGAGAAGATGGACGACGGGGCTGTGGCCGCTCCTCATCGCGCCTATAACCCGGCTGGCCTCAACCCATTTCATCGGGCCGATGACTTCATCACCCCTCGGGTCTTTCTCCACAATCTTGCAGTCGCGGAGAGTCCCCTCTATCCTGGCCGCGAAGAAGACTTTGAGATGGACCCCGCCCGGATTGCGTTCGTCATCGTAAAAACCACGATAGACTTCCTGCTTCGTCCCCTCCGTCAGTATGACTCCTCCCGTGTCTTTGTGTTTACTGCCGATCTCCTCGTTGAGCAGCCGTTTGACGGTATCTTCCACCGCTTCTCTCGCCTGTCCTTTCTCCATGGGATGGCGAAGAGTGGTTCTTCCATCGTTCTCGGTATAGTCCATGACGGCGAACTGCACGGCGCCGTCATCACCTACGCGATAAATGACCAAACCGACGGCGTGGCTGGTGACGCGAACTGACCCCTCGGTTTCCATCCGACCCTCCCGCGTTGACGGATGTCAGGGTGATTGGGGCAACTCAAGCGCTGAATAATAAGTAACACATTACGTTCTAAAAGTCAATGGAGCGCGGAGGGCGGGAAGGACGAGATTTGCGGGACTTTATATTTTCTGCAAAAAGTTTTACAAATGATATATCATGCCTACTTGCAAAAACTGCCCCAACAGTTTATACAGCCCGGAGGAGCGGCGCACCGGCTTATGCGGCCACTGCCGCACTTTCAATGTTAAGTGCGCCAAGTGCGGCCACCAGCTTTTGACAAACTCCGAGCGCGAGACAGGGGTATGCAATCGTTGTCAGCGCATTGATGTTAAATGCAAAAAGTGCAGCGCTGCGCTGTACACTACGATCGAACGCGCCAACGGCGTTTGCGACCGCTGCCGGACGAGATGAATTTCCCCTCGTAGTTTCCGCCAAAGGCGGATCCGCCTTTGGCGGACAACGGATAGAACCCAAGCACCAGAGCGAAGCTCGGTGCGGGGCAGGCGCCGCAGCGCTCTTCCCCGCCTGCCTTACGCTATGCCCCTGTAGTTCAATGGACAGAACTCCGGACTTCTAAGCCGGATATGGGGGTTCGATTCCCTCCAGGGGCGAAGGCATTGCGGGCAGGTAAGGCGTTGATGGGGGTTCGATTCCTCCCGAGGGGGCAACGAATTTAAAGCTGATCTAAACGAACACTTTACAAGGCGTTGGTTTTATGTTATGTATAATTTCAGATAATGGCACGGGGCTTTTTTCTATGTTCACTGGCGGAGCACCACGGCCAGCCCGCCAGGCCAGGGAAGGCCGTAAGCATCTATTATCCTGCGACTTTACCGAAACTCAAAACTCCTCCAATGGTTATTGGAGGAGTTTTGATTTGCACTTGCCCGCCAGCGGCGGGCAAGATTAGAGTTCTATGATTTGGACTTCCGCTCGTTTCTTGCCGAAATCCAGAGCTTCCCATTTGGAAGGCATCCAGACGTCAATCCTGTCGGCAAAGCGGTTATGCATCCGGTCTTCTACGACAAAAATCTTGTCGCCGAATATTTCCGGAACTTTCACCTGCGTGCCGATGGAGAAGATGTTAGAAGCAATAACGCCGTCTCTCGTCTTCGTTCCCGACGCCGTTAGGTGCGGCGTGCTGTCGGTTTCGTCCACCGAGCTGGAGTAGGCGGTTACAAACATGCGGAACCTTGATGCCACCTCCCTTGTTGGTTCGCTCGGGGATTTCGCCTGGAGAAGCGAATTAGAGTTGATGACGATTACTCCCAGCGGAAGTCGGTATTCTATCTTGTCAAAGCCGGATTCGGCGACGGTCGGAGCGCTGACTCCAATCGCCACCGCCAGGAAAACAAGGACCAAAGCCCCTGTTTTGAAGCCGGTACTCATAAAAATACCCCAATCATGGGGTACTCTTTAAGACTAGCAGATCGGCGGGCAAAAGTCAAGTTATGACAATATTATGACCAAAAAGTCAAGATTGACCGCCTTTTTTGCTTTTGCTACAGTGATTTAACTATATAGTCCAAAGACAGCAGGCGTGCCAGTTTAATGAGTTTATGCAGTCGTTGAGTTAGGCGGATTGATTGGAGCTGATTGAGCGCATTAACTCGTCAACTGATTAAACTCATCAACTGACCGGAAGACCTGCCGAGGGCGGTAAACTCCTTCTTTTTGTCTTTGGGCTCTTG
>CAZKCN010000062.1:2539-4419 GCA_964551555.1 uncultured Candidatus Saccharibacteria bacterium
TGCTAAAGGATCTTGAAGAACGCTTCAGAAAACAGCGCGTTTCGGTTTTTGCCAATTTTACCGGCGTGTCGGTGGCTAAGCTCGGGCAGTTCCGCCGCGAGCTGAAGAAAGTCGGCGCGGAATTCAAAGTCGCCAAAAAAACTTTTTTGAGGCGCGTGGCCGACGCTCTGAAACTCGGAGTCAACCCAGAGGAGCTTCAAGGCGAGGTGGGAGTAATCTTCGGCTATGAAGATCAGGCGGCCCCAACCAAGGTTATCGCCAAGTTCGGCAAGGCGAATAAGACGTTCAAGGTTTTGATGGGACTGCTCGGCGGCAAGGTTATTGAAGCCGCGGGCGTGGCGGCTCTCGCAAAACTGCCCTCGCGCGAAGAGATGCTCGCCCAAGTGGCTCGGGCCTTTAATTCCCCCATTCAAAGTTTAGTTAATGCTTTATCGGGCAACATTAAAAATTTGGTCGTAGTGTTAGATAAAATCCGAAATACGAAATCCTAAATCCGAAACAATATCTAAATCCCAAGCACAAAATCAAAAACGGGTTTGGAATTTAGAACATTCAAATTTGAAATTTGTTTAGAATCTCGTGCTTAGAATTTCGAATTTCCAAAATAATATGGACAAAGCAAAAATCTTGGAGGCAATAGAGAAAATGACCGTAATTGAGCTTTCGGAATTGGTCAAAGCCATTGAGGAAAAATTCGGCGTCTCGGCTTCAATGCCGATGATGGTCGCCGGAGCCGCCCCGGCCGCGGGCGAGGATGACGGCGGCGAGAAAATTGAGAAAACTTCGTTCGCGGTTGAACTTAAATCCGGAGGCGGGCAGAAGATTCAGGTTATCAAGGTCCTTCGCGAAGTTACCAGTTTGGGTCTGAAAGAAGCCAAGGATCTGGTTGACGCCGCGCCAAAAATCGTAAAAGAAGGCGTATCCAAGGAAGAAGCGGCGGAGATAAAGCAAAAACTGGAAGCCGCCGGCGCGACGGTGGAAATCAAGTAGTCAATTAGGAGCTATAAAACAAAATCCGCTCCGATGATCATCGGGGCGGATTTTGTTTTTTAAGCGGCCTAAACCTTCAAGTGTTTTCGCACCGCAACCGCGCTCGAAAAAACTCCGAGAGTTACGCCGATGACCAAAATTATGGCAAAAAATTCCAGGAAGTTCGCGATGAAATAAGAATAAAGATCCACTGCCGGCATGAAGACCGAGATATTGGGCGATGCCAGCCAGATTATCGGCAGGAAGGCGAGCGAAGTTACGACCGCGGCTATGGCGCCGTGCATAATGCCCTGGATCACGAAAGGCCCCCGGATGTACCAGTTGGTCGCGCCGACCAGTTTCATTATATTTATCTCCTCGCGCGCGGTGTATATGGCCAGCCTCACGGTGTTAAAAGCAACGAGCACGGCAACGAAACCGAGCACCAGTACGACAACTATGCCCGCGTTCCGCACGCCGCCGATCACGGCATTGAGCCGCTCAATGACTTTTTCATTTTCAAAATAGTTTATCTTATCCACGTTGGCGTATTTTTTGCCGTTCAAGAATTCGGCGATCAGTTTAAGATCGGCGGGGTTCAGGGCTTTGATGTTCAGACTCGCCGGCAAAGGATTCTCATCGCCTATTTCCTCAAGCGCGCCGATGATCGTCTCGTCATCCTTGTGTTTTTCCCTGAATACGGCAAGAGCTTCGTCGGCCGAGACATAGTCAACCTGTTTCACCTCCCGCAAGGACTCAATCTCCTTTCTTACCTGGAGAATAGCCGCCTCCGGCGCGTCGCGCTTGAAGGCGACAGAGATATCAATCTTGTTCTCAAGATCGTTCAAGATGGTGTTGGCGATGACGCTGGCGAAAAGAAGCCCGCCGATGACAAAAAGAGTCAGCATCAT
>CAZKCN010000063.1:0-4388 GCA_964551555.1 uncultured Candidatus Saccharibacteria bacterium
AAGAAAAAATAGACGAACGGGGCGAGGCTAGGTTTTAATCCACGCCCCAGAAGACCGCGGGTTTGCCCGCGGATGAATGGGTCTTCTGGGGCGGGATTCCGCCCCAGCGGACAAGCCCGCAGGCTTGACCGTAAATAGGGGGTACCATGGGCTTGCCCGTGGGGCTCCATTGCGGCGTCAAAGTAGCCAGGAGGGAAAACGGGGTTTAATGGGACGTTAAACGTGAAATATTTAACAGCTGACGAACTAAAAAACGCTTATCGCAATGAGGCTCATGCCATTTTGGATCAGTGCGCCGGCAAAAGTGTGCGCGATCTTTTTGCCGTTAAAGTTTTTAACCAATACCACGACCTCTTTTTTAAGGATCGGGCTCGGACTAAAATTTTTGACCTCGGCTCGGCCAGCGGGACTTTTCTCCGCCAGCTGCATTCGGGCGGCTATCGCGAACTTTACGGAGTGGACCTTGATGATTATGTGCTGGCCGAAAACAAACCCATGCTTAAAGAATTTCGCACCGCTGATTTGAATGTGGAGCGCTTGCCTTGGCCGGACGAATCTTTTGACGCGGTCACGGCTTGGTGCGTTCTGCCCCACCTTGAAAATCCTTTCCACGCCGTGCGCGAAGTCCGCCGCGTCATGAAACCCGGGGGCCTTTTCGTCTTTACCGTGCCGCACCTTTCCTCGCGCCCGAGCACCGATTATTTTGTCCGCCGCGGCGACTTCCGGAGCTACCGGCCGACTAATAACCATATCGTCCTCTTCACCCAGAGCATTATCAAAAAAACCATCCTCCGCTACTTTGAACTGGTGGACACCGAATATCACTTCCGGCCGAAGATTTTCCGGCATCCTGCCGGCAAAGTGCGTTTTTTGGCTTACTGGCTGGCCGGCTTCCACCCGCGGATCAAAAAAGCTTTGGACCGCCGCTGGGCTTACAATGCGGTGTACATTCTTAGGAAGCCCGAGAGATAAAAAAAGACGCTTTGTGCCGACTCTATTTATCACATCTTTTACCGGTCTCATATCGCGCAACATTCTTTCCACCCGCGCTTTTGAGATACTGGGTAGTCCCGGCCGAAGCCGCATTGTCATTGTCGCGCCGGAAAGCCGAGCCGAAGTTTTGTCGCGGGAGTTTGGCGGAGAAAATGTTTTGGTTGAGGGCGTTAAAACTTCTCGGCTTGGGGGTTGGGATCGCCTCTTTTGGATTTTAGCCACCAACCTTTTGAACACCGAGACCCGCAGCGTTCAGCGCCGCGCCAAGTTCAGTAGCGATAAGAATATAGCAGATTACCTTTTTTCTTGCCTTGTGGCTTGGCTGGGGCGCTTCGGGCTGGCGCGCCGTCTCCTCCGCTGGCTGGTGGGAACTTTCGGCCAAACTGCTGAAGTGGATTATTTATTCGCGAAACACCGGCCCGATTTTCTTTTCGCCGCCGATGTCTATGCTCCTTATGACGTAAAGCTGATGCTCGCCGCAAAAAGACGCGGCGTCAAGACCGCCGCGATGGTGCGTTCGTGGGACAATGTTACTTCCAAAACGCTCCTTATGGTCATCCCCGAAGTTATGATCGTAAATACAACGCGCATTAAGGAAGAATTGGCGCGCTACGGCGATGTCCCGCCCCGGTCTGTTTCCATCTGCGGCATCCCGCATTATGACCGCTACAATGCTTCTGGCCGGACCTCGCGCGCGGATTTTTTCAGGAAATTCAGCCTTGATCCGGCAAAAAAACTCGTTCTTTTCACTCCGCCGAGCGACGGCTACTTGAAATATGATCCTGTGTCGCCGGTTATACTGAAGGCCCTTGAGAAACTTGGCGTCCAGGTTTTGGTGAGACTGCCTATTGTCGGCAAGGCCGACCTCGGTGATTATCGTCCGGCGCCGGGCATCGTTTTCGACGAACCGGGCAGTTCTCCCGATTTCACCGATGTTCATCTCTCCCGGGCGGCCGACCATCACCTCGCCGATTCAATTTTCCACAGTGATGCAGTTGTTACTTGGGCTTCTACCATGATTATTGACGCCATCGTTTTTAATAAACCCGTAGTTTTGGTTGGCTTTGACGCTGAACCGCGGCCGTATGAACAGAGCATCACCCAGTATTATGATTACGACCACCAGCGCGATATCCTGAAATTTGGCGGGGCGAGATTAGCAAGAAGCCCGGACGAGCTTGCCAACTTGGTCGGGAAATACCTCCACCATCCGGAGAAAGACAATGACGGTCGGCGAAAAGTTGCGGCTGAATTTTGCGGCCCTTTGGACGGCCGGTCGGGGGAGCGCTTGGGCAATTTTTTGTCGGGACTCATCTATGGACATACAAAATAGAGCGGCTGTTCCCCAGGATTTCTTGGCCGGAGCGGAATACGAAACTGTTCGCTGCAATCTCTGCCAAGGCGAAAATTTTAAAATTCTTTCGCCAAGCGACGCCCTCGGACTGCCGGTTCACGCTTGCCTTTGCGAAAACTGCGGGCTTATCTTCATCAATCCGCGTCTGACCAAACCGTGGTACGAAAAGTATTACGCCTATATGGATAGAACCCGGCGGGCCTACAAACACGGCGGCGAGAATCCCAAAGAGAGACCGGGAATTGGTTTTGAAGATGCGCGCCGTCACGGCCGGGCGCTGGCCGAACAGCTCGGGCCGTTCATAAAGCCCGGCCTGACCATTGACGTCGGCTCGGCCGAGGGCGGAGTGCTTTTCGGCATGAAAGAAATTCTCGCGATTGAGCCGCTCGGCATTGAGCCGACTGTTTCCCGATCCGAGTTTGCTTCAGCCAAAGGCATTCCGACTTATCCGGTGCTCATTGAGAACATTAAGAATGCCGCTCCCGACTTGCCGCCGGCGTCAAACGTGGTTTGTACCGCGTCGCTCAATCACTTTCTTGATCCGCGGTTTTTCTTCCGTTGGGCTTACGATATTTTGGCTGAGGACGGCCGTTTGATTCTTGAAGTCAAGAATTTCCGCCAGCAATGCCGCATGTCGGGGCGCCTCTACTTCGGCGTTCAGATTGACCATCCGTTCATGTTCGTTCCTGAAACATTGGCCGAGTTCGTCCGCGCCGCGGGTTTTGACATAATTTATAGCGATGTTGATGAGTTCAAGTCCAAAGCCGAGTGCCTTCGCCAGAAAAAAACCGGGTTGCCGGTCGGCCACATTCGCATCGCCGCAAGAAAAACCAGCCGCCGCCCTTTTACCGACCCGATTGCGCCAAGACCGCGAGTTGTCAGCAAAATCGCGCGGGAGTTTTCGCCGCTAGCGCTTTACGCCGCTTATCTTATTCGTTACGCCACACCGCTTAAAAACGCGGCAAGGCGCATGGGCTTGGCAGTATGAAAAACGCGGTGACAATTATCACCGAACCGGAGGGTTACTCGGAAAAAGCCAAGGCCGTCTTAAAAAAGATTGGTCCGGTTTTGACCTGGGGCGGGTCGCGGCGCAAGCTGCAGGTTTTGGAGAAGGCCGCGGTTTTGGCGGTCAAGCTCGGCATGAAGATATCAAAGAACGTCTTGGACAAATTGCCGAATTTGAAGATCGTCGGCACTTCAACCACCGGCCTCAACCATATTGATCTTAAAGAGGTAAAGCGGCGGGGGATTGTCGTCCTGTCGCTTCGCGGCGAAACGAAGTTTCTTTCCTCCATCACGCCTACGGCCGAGGAAACCATCGGCCTGATGATTATGCTCGCGCGTAACCTCCCATGGGGGTTTGACGCCGTCCGCCGCGGCCGCTGGGACAAAGAAAAACTCTACGGTCATGAGCTTAACGGCAAGACGCTTGGCATCCTCGGTTTCGGCCGCCTCGGCTCGCTCGTGGCTAAAATGGCTAAGCCCTTCGGCATGAGAGTAATTGCTTGCGACCCATTCGTTCCGCGCGCCAGGATGGCGCGCGCCGGCGTCGGCCGTGTCGAGATGGACGAGCTTTTCAGGAAGTCAGATATTGTCTCCGTCCACGTTCTGCTGACCGCGAAGACCGAAAAACTGGTCAAGCGCCGTCATTTCCGCCTGATGAAGTCGATGGCTTATTTCATCAACACCGCGCGCGGAGAATTGGTTGATGAACAAGCCTTGCTTGAGGCCTTGCGAAAAAAGTGGATCGCCGGCGCGGCTTTGGATGTTTTGTCCAATGAGGACCCGCAAGGACGCCATGTAAAACGCCACCCTTTGGTGCGCTATGTCAAACGCCATCAGAACTTGATTATCGTCCCGCACCTCGGCGGCGCGACTTACGAATCCATGGCCAAAACCGAGGAATTTATAGCCCAAAAAATTGTTCAGATATTGCGAGTCGCCCGTCGGCACGATAGAATGTTTTGACTTAGAGGGTTAACCCGGTAACGAGGTTCGCATCATGAAAATTGCGGTAATTACAATGGTCCTAAACGCAAGG
>CAZKCN010000064.1:0-2005 GCA_964551555.1 uncultured Candidatus Saccharibacteria bacterium
AGCGTGATGCTTACGCGGATTCTCGCGGATAGCAACGCGGATTAACGCTGATATTTCTTAATTTTGTAGTTCAAGGTGGTCATTATCATTTTTACGAAGCGGGAAGCGCTGTGAATGCCGAGTATCTGATTTCGTAAAATATAGTGGGTATTCGCAGCGTTTCATGTTTCAGCGACAAGATTCCGGTTTCGGCGGAGGCATGGGGCCGCGTCAGGAATTCACGCCCAAAGACGGCGTGATCTGGACCTGCGCCCAGTGCGGGAATGAGATCAAAACTCTTCCCTTCCAGCCGAGATCCGACGCCAACGGCGTTCCAACCGCGCCCATCTACTGCCGCGATTGCCATCGCTCTCGCATGCAGAATTCCGCGCCGCGGAGATGGAATTAAGAGGTGTCAGCAAAACCCCGTCCGCTATTAGCGCGACGGGGTTTTGAGTTGCCCGAAAACGGCTTTTTTGGTGTTGCTCGCCGCTTTTTATTGTGCTAGTCTTCCGGTTGTGCTAGTTTTGGAGTTATGGAAGAAACAAACAAAGAAAAGAACTGGGTTATTCCGGCGTCCATTGTGCTAGCCGGAGTGTTGGTGGCCGGAGCCATCATTTACTCCCGCGGCGCGGATAAACGGGGGGGCGTGCCGCTGGCCGGGGGGGATAAGGCCGGCGGTCAGGCCGCTCTCGGCAGCGGTGTTACCGCCGCGTTTGAGGAAAGCGATCCTTCTTTGGGTGATCCCGGGGCCGCGGTTAGCGTGGTGGAGTTCAGCGATTTTCAGTGCCCGTTTTGCGGCAAGTTTTTTCACGAGTCGGAACAAAAAATTATTGACAAGTACGTAAAGACCGGGAAAGTCAGGTTTGTCTACCGGGATTTCGCTTTTTTGGGGCCGGAGTCGGAGTACGCCGCGGTCGCCGCGGAATGCGCGAATGAACAGGGAAAATTCTGGGAGTATCATAATTACCTTTTCAATAATCAAAGCGGCGAAAATCAAGGAGCTTTTTCCAAAGACAAACTTAAGAGCTTTGCCAAAACTCTTGGCTTAAGCGCTCCGCAGTTTGATTCCTGCCTTGATGCCGACAAGTATCTTGACGAAGTAAAAAAAGACTCGGCTGACGGCCGGGCGAGCGGCGTTACCGGAACGCCGGGTTTCCTCATCAACGGCAAGCTGGTGGTTGGCGCTCTGCCTTACGAACAGTTTGAGAGCGAGATTGAGGCGGCTTTGATTGCGCCGAAGTAGCTTCTCTTGACGAGCGTGCTACAATGAAAGAATTGAGGTCTGATTAACGACTTCTTTTTTGTGCCTGTTTTATGTCGGTGAAAATATACACAACCCCGTCTTGCGTTTACTGCAAGATGACCAAGGAATTCTTCGCGGCGAATAAGGTTCAATATCAGGAGTTCAATGTCGCTGCCGACGCCAAAGCCCGCGAGGAGATGATCCAGAAATCTGGGCAGTTCGGCGTGCCGGTTACCGACATTGATGGCCAGATTGTCATCGGCTTTGACCGCGCGCGCCTAACCGGGTTTTTGAGCCTCAAATAAATGCTTTTCTAAAAAGGTCGCACTACGTTCTAACCTAAGATCATATTTTATGGAAACAAAAATTGTAAAAGGCGATGGCGAGGGAAACTGCGACAGCTGCGGCCACAAGCACAAAGAAGACGGAACTTGCGATTGCGGCTGCGGATCGTAACTTCCTTGCAATGGATTAGAAATGACTGAAGTCAGGGACACTTCGCTGGCAGGCAGGGTTTTCGTGTTGACTGGCGGCAAGAGGATCGGGCAGGAGGTGGCCAAGCGGCTCGCCGAGAGAGGTGCTAGTGTCGCTTTGACTTTTCTTAACTCGGAAGCCGAGGCCAAAGCAACTAAGGAGATGATTGAGCGCGAGGGGGCGAGATGCTTCATTGCCCGGGCGGATGCAACTTCAGATAGCGAGGTCGCCAAGTTTGTGAATGACGCGGGAGAGTTTTTTGGGGCGCTCCACGGCCTTGTCTACATGGCCTCTCTTTTCCCGAAA
>CAZKCN010000064.1:2015-4382 GCA_964551555.1 uncultured Candidatus Saccharibacteria bacterium
TTTAGAGCCGTCTCTTGAGGAATGGCGGAAGATGCTGGATGCCCACCTGATCGGCGCCGAACTTTTCTCGCAGCACTTGAAGCCGCATTTTGAGCGCAACCAAGAAGGCGGCAAGATAGTGATTTTTTCGGATGGCGCGGCGGAAAACGGCCGGCCCTATCGCGGCTTCCGCCATTATCTTGTTTCCAAGGCTGCGGCTTCGGCTTTAGTGCGGGCTCTAGCCGTGGATTTCGGCCCCAAGGTCTTGGTTAACGGCGTCGCTCCCGGTCCGATTATTGCGCCGCCGGAGTACACTGAAGAAGAGAAGCAGGAGATAGCCGAAACCACAATTTTGAAAAAGTGGGGCGGGGCGGAGGAAATCGCGCGGGCCGTGACTTATCTTCTGGAGCAGGGGTTTATGACCGGCCAGGTTCTGGTCATAGACGGCGGGAGGTATTTAATTTCATCTTGAGTTGAGAGCTGTTTCTGTAATGCGCGCGGCGTGATATATTTAATCGTAAGCGCTCGTTAGTATAATATTTTGCCTTTCTGTGAACGGTTTTGAGCAATCAGCGGCAAGCGAACAGGAGATGCGTATAGCCAGAGCCCGGCGGGCCAAGGTTATTAGGCGTGTTGTCTGGATTGCCATTCCCTCCGTGCTTATCCTTGCTGGCGCCGGAGTTGCCATGCGGACTAGGCAAGGCAATGGCGGCAATCCGGGGATAACCATACCCGATCAAGGCCGCGAGCACATGGCCCTCGGCACGGCTTTCAACTACAACTCCAACCCGCCGACTTCCGGGCCGCACTTCGCCGCTCCCGAAGAATGGGGAGTTTACGACAAAGAAATCCACGATCAGATTCTTATCCACAATCTGGAGCACGGCGGCATTTGGATTAGTTATAAACCCGAAATTGATGGCGCGCTTAAGGGCCAGATTGAGGCCATAGCCAAAGAATTCGGCCGCAAGGTGATAATGACTCCGCGCTCGGCCAACGACGCCGACATCGCTTTAGCGGCCTGGGCGCGACTGGATAAGTTTTCGGCGGGAGAATTTTCCGAAGATCGGGTCAGGGATTTTATCAAAGCCTATAGGAATAAAGGACCGGAGTTCGTTCCGTAATTAACCTAATTCCTAATTACTCTAATTATTCTAATCAAATCTCAATTTTCAATGACTAAAACGTTCTGGCCTTTCGATATTGGGACTATTCTTTAGGGTCAATCAGATTAATTAGAAATTAGTCATTTCGCATGTACGATCTCATCATCATCGGCGGCGGTCCGGCCGCGGTGGCCGCAGGGGTATACGCCGCAAGGAAAAAATTGAAAACGCTTTTGATCACCGAGTCCTTCGGCGGCCAGTCCATGGTTTCGGATAACATTGAAAACTGGATTGGCACCAAGGTCATAACCGGTTTTGATTTGGCCAAGAACCTTGAGGAGCATTTGCGGGCCCAGCAATCTGTTGAAATAAAGACGCCAGAGAGAGTTACAGCGGTGCGCGAGATACCCTGCGCCGATGAAAAACGTCCCTGCGATTTTGTCGTTGAGACGGATAAAGGCGGAAGCTACACGGCCAAGGCCGTTATCGTAACTTCGGGCGCAAGGCGCCGGCGCTTGGGCATTCCCGGAGAGGATAAATTTGAGGGCAAGGGCGTGGCGTTTTGCTCAACCTGTGACGCTCCAATATTTTCCGGCAAGCGCGTGGCGGTTGTTGGCGGAGGCAACGCCGGGCTTGAAGCAGTGGTTGATCTTTTCCCGTATGCCACCGAAATTTATCTCGTCCATCGCGGCGAGCAGTTGAAGGGCGATACCGTAACCCAAGAAGAAATAAGAAATAACCCCAAAGTTAAGGTTATTTTGAATGCCGAGACACGAGAGATCGTTGGCGATAAGTTTGTTACCGGACTCCGTTACAAAGATTCTAAAACCGGCGAGGCGAAAGAGCTCGCGCTGGATGGGGTTTTTGTTGAAGTCGGCTCGGTGCCCAATTCCGAGATGGTGAAGGGGCTCGCCGATATCAATCAATTTGGCGAAATTGCGATTGACCACAAAACGGCTTCAACTTCCAAACCTGGGATATTCGCGGCAGGCGACGTAACCGATGAGATGTATAAGCAAAACAACATCTCGGCCGGCGACGGCGTCAGAGCGGCCCTGTCGGCCTACAACTATATCTTGGGGATAAAAAGGCGAAGCCCGGCAGTGGAGAAGGTTAATAATGTTTGAAATTATAGGCAGTTGCAGGCCAACCTCGAATGTCATTTTGACTTCGTCGCGCTTGACACCACCCCTTGCCCCATTAGACTTAATAAGTATGGCCAAACGCAGAACAGTTGAAGAACGGATTGACGCCTTGGCGCGAATGGTCAAGGAGGGTTTTG
>CAZKCN010000065.1:0-4379 GCA_964551555.1 uncultured Candidatus Saccharibacteria bacterium
CATGAGATTGCTTCGGGCTTACGCCCTCGCAATGACGGTTTTGAAATGAGTTCTACGCCTTTCCGAGTTCGGCCGCCAATTTTTCCGCATCCGCGAGGAGATTTTCCACTTCATTCAGCCCTTTTTGCCAAAAAGATTTATCGCCGATGTTCACCCCGAGCCGCGCAAAAATGTTTTTCGGCGAGTCGGACATACCGGCCGACAAAAACTCCTTTACCTTGCCGATAAAGCCATGATCCCGCTTAACCGAGTTTTGCAGAGACTTTGAAATAAGAAGGCTGCTCGCGTAGGAATAAACGTAAAAGAAAGTGCGGATATGGCCCCAATAGACCCACCAGTTTTCGGAGCCGGGCGACTGCTCCACGGCCTCGCCCATGTAAGATGCCATGTGCTTTTGAAAAATCGCGCCGATTTCCTCCTTTGAAAGATAACCTTTTTCGCGGAAAGCGGCGTGGAGTTCCTTCTCAAAGTTGTAGCAGGCCACTTGCCGGAAAATGGTTGAAACATCATCGTTCAACTTCATCATCATAAGGGCGAGGCGAAGTCGGTCATCAGCCGAGCGCTCAATCTCCTGCAGGACGAAATCCTCCATAAAGGTGCTCGCGACCTCGGCGGTGGAAAGCGGCGTGCCGAAATTAAGCGCGTTTTGCTTCCGGCGCATCAACTCGTTATTGATGCCGTGGCCGAGCTCATGGGCCAGAGTCAAAACGTCATTCAGCTTGTCGGTGTGATTTAAAAAGACATAGGTCGGCTGGGATAAAAGATTATGCGAGCAAAAAGCGCCGTGGCGCTTGTCCTTTTGCGGGAAAACATCAAGCTGGCCATTCTCGGCAAAACCTTTGAAAATATCGGCGAACTGGCCATCCAAGCCGCCGAGCACGCCGTAGACCAGCTCGGCCGCTTCTCCAAATTGATATTTTTTGTCAATTGCGCCGTAAGGTACGTTCCTTTCATGATAGGCAAGCTTCGGCACGCCGAGGAGTTTGGCCTTCAGGGCATAGTATCTTTTGGCTAGGTCAAATTTGGCGCCGACCGCGCAAACCAGCGCGTCAACCGCCTCGCTTTCAATATCGTCGCCGATATGGCGCAAGAGGTCGGGGCGCTCGGCGCCGCGGAGTTGGTCATCGGCTTTTTTATCCTGAAGCACCGAGTTTATTTCCGCCTCGGCCGCGTCAACGTGCTTGGCGAGGATATCGTTTAGGCCCTCGGCGGCCGAATCCCTCGCCGCTTTTGAGCGGCTGTCAATCAAGCTCATCACCTCCGAAAAACTTTTCTTCTCCACATTACCGCTCTCGGTCAAAACCCCGCGCTCCTCTTTGGAGAGGAAGCCCGAAATCATTTTCACCCAGTTGGCATGGGCCGGAGCGGACTTGAGATTGATGATTTTTTCCTCCGGCTCGGAAAGAACGTATTTCGCCCAAGCGAAGGAGCGCTCCAAAAAATGGCGGTAGGGCGCGAGGCCTTCATGCCGAAGAAATGATGCTTGCCGTTCGGGAGGTATTTTGACGAGGCCGAGCTCAAAAAACTGGATGTCATTTTGTATTTTCACCGCGAAGTCGCGGATCTTATTGAACTTGGCCTTGAGCTTGGGATCATTTTCGTCTTGCTGGGTGCGCAGCCAAAAATAATAACCCTCGTCGCCGTCGGTGCCGGAGTTTCTCTGCCAGACTTCATATTCGTCAAGCGCTTCCTTTAGAACTTCGGGTTTCTCCAGATAATCCCGGCGATTCTTCCACTTGTTGATGAAAGCATAACTCGCCTCTTCCACCGCTTTTCTCTTTTCGGCCATGCGCGGATCGTCGTCGCCGTCAAAAAGCGGCCGGAGATTGAAAGTCGTTTCGTTGATGTTTAGCGCGCCCATAGATCAGGGATGGTCCAAAAATAACTTAATCGCCGCCGCGACTTCTTCGGCCACGCCTAAAATGCAGTCATAATTTTTGACTTCCTCGGCGTTCACCCAGGCAAATCCGGCGAAAGCTCCCTTCTCCGGTTTAACTTCGCCGCTCACGTATTTCGCCGCAAATTTTACCAGCACGACCGGGATTTCGTCCGGCCGGACAAAAGCCACGCTGTTGAGATAGGTCAATTCCTCCCCTATCCCAACGCCGGCTTCTTCTTTGACTTCACGCTTAAGCAGATCCTCAACGGCGTTCTCAAAATCCAGAACATCGCCGTTCACGCGCGTCGGCTTGGCAAGATCCATATTCGCCCACTCAAGCTTCCCGCCGGGGACGCAGTATTTTCCGGGATGGACTTTCTCGCTCTTACTCCTTTTTAATATGAGACACCGCCCATCGCTTTCGCGCCAGACCACGACATTGGCGACAAAATAAAAAAGCTTGTCCGGCTTGGCGTTTTCCAGACTTATTTTGCTAGCTGGCATGGCGTGACCCGTTACCCCGCTTTCCCCGGCCGGGCAGGCCGGCGACGGCATCCCGGCGGTAACGGGGTGAATCGCTAAAAATCTTTCCTCGCGCGGCCACGGCAAAGACCAAGAAATAGCGGTCTAGATCTTCAAGAGTCGTGCCGTACTTTGCGTTTCCGGCGGCAGCTTCGCAAAAAAGCTCGCGTAGGCGGGCAATCTCTTTCAGCCGCCCGCGCATCTTCGGCCAGCGCGGATCCTGCAGGGTTAAATCAAAAAGTTCAAGCGCCCGTTCAAACGCGCCCCGAAAGAGCGCGGGATCTTTGTCTTGCCAACTCCGCGTCCGCCCGACCTCGCTGCCAATGTTGGCCATCTGTTCAGCCAGCGAAAGAGCGTGCCATCGCCCCGCCGCCAACTCCGCATGAAGAAAAGCCATAGGACCGCGTTACCAGTGAATCAATTTACCTACAACACTATAGTACTCGGTGTCTTTGGGCAGCCGCAAGTAATCACCGGCCTCAAGCTTGCCGCCTGGCACCGTCCACATGCCCGGAAAGCGTTTTTTGCCCGCCGATCGGCGAGTAATCAAAAACTTGCCGTCTTTGGCAATGATCGCGGTTATGACCACTTCGTGAAGATAATTATTTTGTGCGGCTTCGCTCATTGCGCACCCGGCCCATTAACCCTGCTGCAGTATCGTCATTCGACTTCACTACAATATATTAATATATTGCAGTGGAGTCGGCCTTTACCCTATTTAAATTCCTTCAAAAGAAGGACTTCAAAACTTTACCAAATCCCGGAAGCAGTTTGAACCTCCATGCCTCTCGCGGTTCAATCCACTTGCAGTCCTCGGCTTCCCAGTCAAGCTTAATCTTTTCTGATCTTACCGAAACCAAAACCGGATGAACAATCCATGTTTTTTTGTACTTGGGCGCATCCTGGTGGAAGATTTGTCCCAAACGTATTGACCTTATGTCTCTCCGCGCGATCCCCGCTTCCTCCCGCAACTCAACCCCAACTTTTTCTTCAAGACTGCGCTCGTCGTCAAGAAAACCTGAAATGCCGTTCCAATATCCGGGATAAAGCCGCAGGTCAGCGCTGCGCCGAACAATAAGAATTTTATTTTTATATTTCACTACGCAATTTATCACCGGCGCCCAACGCGCTTTGGTGTAATCAACTTGGCCGGGACGCGGTTTAAATCTGCTTTTCATTTTTTGGAAGAGGTCTCGGTTTTTTCTGCGGCGTAAGGCCGGACCTTGAACTTTATACGTGAAATTTTCTCCGACTTTCTTTCTCCGCTCGCGCCGACAACATAAACTTTCAGCCCTCCCTTGGCTTCTTTGACGTTGGTCACCGCCAAGTCAAACTCAATCAGGCCGTGGATGCGAAAACTGCCCTCGGCGTGCACTCCTTTCTTTATCGCCGCGAGAGTCGAGCGGATATATTCTTCTAGCTCGGTAGACTCAACCTTCATAGCCACCTCGCTCCGGTATTATTGGTATTTATTCCAGGATTGACCTGCTGCGGGGATTACTTTTGACCTATTACCTGAATCCATCTGGTATTCCGGGAAGAAGTTATGTTTTCGTAAACCGTCCTCATTTTTAAGCTCTGTAAATGATCCTTAATTTCATCCAGCGTGAAATAGCTAAAAAATCTTTCATATGGATATCCGTAATCTTCTCCTCTTTTTATTTCTTCCTCAACCCCATTCGGCTTCACCTCTTTTACCGCTATATACATATGTCCCCTGTCTTTTAGCTTGGCCAGTAATTTCCCCAGTACGTTCTTGATGTTACTTTTCGGAATATGCAGCAAAACTGCCTGCAGAAAAACCCCATCAAATTCATCCTCCAACTTCTCTACGTCCTCTATATCCATAACAAGGAAATTGCCTCCGGGAATTTCTCTCCTTGCTATTTCAATCAGCTTTTCTGAAAAATCGATACCAATAACTTTGGTAATTATGTATAAATGTAACCAAAATACAGTTGGATGAAGTTCTTTAGCA
>CAZKCN010000066.1:0-151 GCA_964551555.1 uncultured Candidatus Saccharibacteria bacterium
AATACACGAATATGCACTAATCCACGAATGACACAGCCGTATTTGTGAATTCGTGCGCATTCGTGAATTCGTGTTATATTTCATGACCACCGAAACTAAAACCCAGGACTTCGAATCTATTGTTCTTAAACTCGCCTCGCCCGAGGAGATT
>CAZKCN010000066.1:161-4356 GCA_964551555.1 uncultured Candidatus Saccharibacteria bacterium
TTGAAAGGCGGGAGCGAAGCAAGACCGCCCGTGTTACCCGAGGTAGTGGAAAGAATCCCGGCGCCGAGAGTGGCGCGCGAGAAAGTTAGGGCTAAGGAATAACATGAATGTAGAAACCAAAATCCAAGATTTTGAAAGCATTGTTCTTAAACTCGCCTCGCCCGAGGAGATTTCGTCGTGGTCCCACGGCGAGGTTACCAAACCCGAGACGATTAACTACCGCACCGCGAAGCCCGAGCGCGACGGTCTTTTTGACGAGCGGATTTTCGGGCCGACCAAGGACTACGAATGCTACTGCGGCAAGTACCGCCGCATCCGCTATAAAGGCATAATCTGCGACAAATGCGGCGTGGAAGTAACCCGCGCCGTCGTCCGCCGCGAGCGCATGGGCCACATCACCCTCGCTTCTCCGGTCAGTCACATCTGGTTTCTCCGCGGCGTGCCCTCCAAGATCGGTTTGATTTTGGATCTTTCCATCAGCGATCTTGAAAAAGTCATCTACTTCGCCGGATACATTGTTACCGAAATCCGCGAGGATAAGCGAAAAAAAGCCCTGGAGGAAATAGAGCGCGAATTCAAGATGAAGGCGGCTAAGGTCACGCCGACCCAGATGGACAAACTCAAGGAGGCCAAAGAAAAGGCTAAAGACGAGCTCCGCTCATTGAAGCTCTTGAAGGTTCTTAGCGAGGTGGAATATCACCGCCTGTCGCTTAAATACGGCGATGTGTTTGCCGCCGGCATTGGCGCCGAGACTATCCGCGGGATACTTGAGGCCGTGGATCTTGACAAGTTGATCAGAAATCTTGAGTCTGAACTGAAAATCGCCGCGCCGGCTTTAAAGAAGAAATATCTTAAGCGCTTGAAACTCGCCCGGGCGATGACCAAGAATCGCATCCGCCCGGAACATATGTTCCTTACCCAACTTCCGATCATCCCGCCCGATCTTAGGCCGATGGTCCCCCTTGACGGCGGCCGCTTCGCCTCCTCGGACCTGAACGATCTTTACCGCCGGGTCATTAACCGCAACAACCGCCTAAAGCGTCTGTTTGAGTTGAAAGCCCCCGAGGTTATAACCCGTAACGAGAAGCGTATGCTCCAGGAGGCGGTTGACGCTCTGATTGACAACTCCGCGCGCCGGGGTCAGGCGGCGATATCTTCGCAAATCCAGCGCCGCCCCTTAAAGTCGCTCGCCGATATGCTCAAAGGCAAGCAGGGCCGCTTCCGTCAGAATCTTTTGGGCAAGAGGGTGGATTATTCCGGGCGCTCGGTCATTGTTGTCGGCCCGGCTTTGAAACTCCATCAGTGCGGACTGCCGAAGGAAATGGCTTTGGAGCTTTTCAAGCCTTTTGTCATAAGAAAACTCATTGAGCGGGAACTGGCCCATAACATCCGGGGCGCGGGGCGGCTCATCGAGGAGCGTCCGCCGGAAGTTTGGGCTCTTTTGGAAGAGGTTATAGGCGAAGGTAAACTCGTCCTTCTGAATCGCGCGCCAACCTTGCATCGCCTCGGCATCCAGGCCTTTGAACCGGTGCTGATTGAAGGCCACGCCATACAAATTCATCCCATGGTTTGCCCGCCCTACAATGCCGATTTTGACGGAGACCAGATGGCTGTTCACGTTCCGCTTACCGAGGAAACTCAAAGAGAAGCGCGGGAAATTATGTTTTCGGCGGTAAATCTGATGAAGCCGGCCAACGGCGATCCCATCATCCAGCCGACTAAGGATATGATCCTCGGAGCTTTTTGGGCGACAACCGTTGAGCCGGGAAGCAAAGGCGAGGGCAAAATTTTCGCCGATGAACGCGAGGCGGTGATGGCCTCGGAGTATGGCGCTGTGGATCTCCGCGCTAAGATCAAGGTTCGCTTGACCGAGCGCTCGGTTTCGGGTGGCGCGCCGGCGGACCCCCTTCACCCGGAAACCGTTGAGACCACGGTTGGCCGCCTGCTTTTCAACCGGGTCCTGCCGCAGGATTATCCGTTTGTCAACCGGGAGATAAAATCGCGCGATGCCGAAGAAATCGTCAGCAGTTTGATCCAGCGCTACGGCATCACCTCAACTCCGCCGGTCCTTGACGCCATGAAACAGTTTGGTTTCCAGTTTGCGACCATTTCCGGAATATCCTGGGGCATGGACGATCTCAAAATTCCCGAAGAAAAACCGCAGTGGATTAAAGAAGCCGAGAGCGAGGTGGAGATTATTGATGATTATTACACCAGGGGGTTGCTCACCGATCGCGAACGCTACGACCGCGCGGTGGAAATTTGGCGCGGGGTCATGGATAAAGTGCGCGAGGTCCTGCCGAGCAAACTCGATCCCACCGGGCCGGTTTCAACCATGGTTACTTCAAAAGCGCGCGGGACGTGGCTGGCGATCATGCAGATGTCGGGCATGAAGGGTCTCGTCATCAACCCGGCCGGCAAGATTATTGAACTGCCGGTACTTTCGTCGTATAAAGAGGGGCTAAACGTTTTGGAATATTTCATTTCCACCCACGGCGCGCGAAAAGGCACCGCCGATACCGCCTTAAAGACGGCCGTTGCCGGCCATCTCACCCGCCGATTGGTTGATGTGGCCCAGGATGTCATCATCTCCGAGGAAGATTGCGGGACCAAGCGCGGCATCACCATTTACCGCTCCGATTCAGCGGAAATCGGACGCCCTTTTGGCCTCCGCGCCCAAACCCGAGTTGCTCTCGCCGATATTGTTGATTTAGATGGAACGCTTCTCGCCAAGACGGGAGACATAATAACCAGAGTCATGGCCGAGACAATAGAAAAGTCGGCCCTGGAGGAAATGGTGGTGCGCTCACCGCTCACCTGCCGCGGAAAAGCGGGGATATGCCGCATGTGTTTCGGTCTAGACCTTGGCCGGAACGAGCTGATAAAAATCGGTGAAACTGTCGGCGTTGTTGCCGCGCAGTCTATCGGCGAGCCCGGCACCCAGCTTACCATGCGCACTTTCCACACCGGCGGCGTTGCCGGCGCCGGGGACATCACCACCGGCCTTCCGCGGGTAGAGGAAATTTTTGAGGTGCGCTCGCCTAAGTGGCAAGCGGTCATCGCGGATGTTGAAGGGACGGTGGCCGAAGTCACCGAGGTGAACCGCGAAAAAATCGTAAAAGTTGAGGTTGACTTGTCACTCGCGGACATTACCGCCAAGCCCGCGGCCAAGTCCCGTTCAAAAAAGAAGGAAGCGGAACCGTCGTCCGATGCGACGAAAGAGTTTCGGATTCCGCCGGCCACAGCCCTTCTTGTGGAAGTCGGATCCAAGGTGAAAAAAGGCGATTTGCTTTCCGAGGGTCATGCCGACTTGAAGGAGCTATTCCGTATTGCCGGCAAGGAGGTCGCCGAACGATATATCGTCAAAGAGGTTCAGAAAATTTATTCGCTGCAGGGCGCGCCGATTCACGACAAGCATATTGAAGTCATCACCCGCCAAATGTTCAGCCGGGTGCGTATCAAGGACGGCGGCGGAACGCCTTTTACTCCCGACGAGATTGCGGAGAAACTGAAATTCCGGGAGGAAAACCGCAGGGCGAGGCAAGAGGGCTTAAAACCGGCCACGGCTTATCAGATTCTTCTCGGCATCACCAAAGTGGCCCTTACCACCTCAAGTTTTCTCTCGGCTGCCTCCTTCCAAGAAACGGCGCGCGTGCTGATCAACGCTTCAATTGAAGGCAAGGAAGACCGCTTGCGCGGTTTGAAGGAAAATGTCATCATTGGGCGGCTTATCCCGGCAGGAACCGGGTATAGACAGAAAAGATAACACGGATACACGAATTTGCACTAATTCACGAATGACGAACGGTGCGGATTCGTGAATTCGTGCGCATTTGTGAATTAGTGTTATATTTTTCCTAATGCTTGTTATCAGATTCCAACGCGTTGGCCGGAAGAACGATCCGGCCTTCCGCATAGTCGTTGTCGAAAAACAATCCCGACCCAAAAGCGCCGGCCATGAAGCGCTGGGGTCTTTCTATCCAAAAACCAAGGATCTTCGCCTGGATCGCGAGCGTGTTTTATATTGGCTTTCCAAAGGAGCCAAACCCTCGCCGAGGGTGCATAACATTCTTGTTTCCGAGAAAGTAATACAGGATAGGAAGATAAATGTTGCTGGAAAAAAGGTTCGGGCTGAAACGGTTGAAGCCGTCAAACCAATGGGGGCGCCGGAAGCCGGCAAGGCCGAAGCCGCGGA
>CAZKCN010000067.1:0-4324 GCA_964551555.1 uncultured Candidatus Saccharibacteria bacterium
TGATCCGATCCCACTCTTTGTGCGCTTCTCCCGCGCGTTCAAAATACTTCTCCCATTCCCCGGTGATCATTCTCACGGTTGAACTACTTGGAACCCGGCGGATCGTTTCAATAAACTTCATCCGGAACGCTTTTATCCCTTCGGTTACTTCAAACTCTTGCTGCGCTTTTTGACTTGTCAGGGCAAGAAGGGCTTCGGCGGCTTTAGCGGCTTGTTTCTCTTGCTCCTCGGCAATGGCAATCAGCTTGCGCGGATTTTGCGCCCGCCATTTTGATCGCGCCCCGCCCATCCGCTGCACAAGCCCCTTTTTCTGAAGCGAAAAAAGAGCGTTGTATACGAACTGGCGATGAAGTTCGGTGGCCTTGCTTAAGGCAATGGCGCTCACGTCTCCCAGCTGTAGAAGCTCTATATAAACCCGGGATTCTTTATCGCTCAAACCCAGCGTGAAAAGGGTCTGATTTAAGTTAAGGTCAATAGTTCTTGACATATATTAATAATACACAATAAATAAAGCGTTTTCAAGTCAATCGCTATTGTCATAATAGTATTGACATATTGACTAAAGTATGCAATAATACAGCTAGAGGATTAAGGGCGGAATGGTCCGCTCGGATAGTTCCTAAACAACCCTCTGTGGAGGAAAGGAAATGAAGATTCTGGTGATTGATGACCGGCCGGAGAACGTCGAATCCGCGAAGAAGACGCTCGCTGGCCATCAGCTCACCGTGGCGACGACGGTGCAGGAGGCGTTTGATATCCTTTTCGCATGGGGCGTTCGGGGCGAGCGCGAGGGGTTCGACGTCGTGCTCACGGATCTCAACATGCCGCTGGGGAGGTTTACGGGCTACGACCGCGGCTCCTTCGTCGGCCAGGACGCCGGCGGAAAGGAGGAGAAGCAGATTTATCGGCAAAGTGAGGAGGGGAAAATCGAACTCCCTGCCGGCGTCACTTTTGCACTCGCGGCAGCCAATCTCGGTGCTTTAGTGGGTATCTGCAGTGATCGGAACCACCACCGGGATTGGTCAACGGCTCTGCTCGATTTGACCGCCTTCGACTGGCGGGAATCGGGCAGGCGGGTAGCAACGTTCTATACGCCGTCCCCAAAGAACTGGGGCGAGGCGCTGCGGATGTTGCTTCGCGAGGGTAAGAAGTGTGATGGGAACTACTGCAAGGAGGTGCAATAGACACCGCACCCCGCCGGGCAAGCGATGCCCGTTAGTACAGTCGCAAGCACTCAAAGACCCTGATGCAGCGCCATCGGGGTTTTTCTTTGGGATTTCTTCGCGCAGGCAAGTAAGAATAACCTAATCCGCGAACCTACAAATAGAGACGATCGCATCTATTTGTTGGTTAACGGATTGACAGGGCAATTGATGGGGTGGACTGCTTACTCCGCTCCCGCCGCGCTTGTATCGTCAATCGATTTGGTGTAAGATTTTACTGTATGGCATATACATTTACAACAATTATTCATCGGGAAGGAAGATGGTTTGTTGCGCGCTGTGCTGAATTAGGCGTTGTAAGTCAAGGCAAGAGCATTCAAGACGCGCAAAAAAATCTGATGGAGGCGGTTGAACTTTTTCTCGAAGATCAGCCAGCTGTTTTAAAGGAACTTCCGCAAGAAGCTCCGTTTATCACCACATTCGAGTTCAAACGTGCGTAAACCGCTTTCGGGAAAGCAGGTTATTCGCATTCTTTGCCGATTATTCGGCTTTTACTTTGTTTCGCAGAAAGGGAGTCATGTTAAGTTACGGAGACGCAACGGTTCACGAGTTATCACTACTATTGTCCCGCTCCACAGCACGCTTGCCACCGGCACGCTTAAGGGCATTTTGGAGTTAGCTGAAATTGACCCAAAAGATTTCTGGAGTGCATTGTAGGAAAGCTGTAAAATAGCTCTAACCTAGGAAATTATCCAGAAGGCAAAGTCCCCGCCGCGCTTCAGCACGGCGGGGCTTGGCGCGCGGCAAGGAAATTGGTTATAATCAAGCCATATGACCGAGGTCGGCAAGGTAACCCACTACTACGGGAAGATCGGTGTGGCTATCGTCGCTCTTTCCGCGGGTCTTAAAGTGGGCGACAAAATCAAAATAGAAGGCAACCGCACCGAGTTTGAGCAGACGGTTGATTCAATGGAAGCGGAACATCAGCCGGTTAATGCGGCGAAGAAAGGCGATGTCGTCGGACTGAAAGTGCGCGAGAAGACCAACGAAGGCGCAACGGTGTCCGTGGTTGAGTAGATGGCGGTTAAAACGCATCTCTGCCACAATCTCTATTGTGGAAAACTTTATTTGCGGCTTTTGGAAATCCGCTGGTTAGGCGGGTTTTTTGGTTGCCATTTCGGCGCCGCCAACCTGTTGCGCTTTTCGGCATTGTGATACAATTAAGAGGTGTGCGCTTTTCTAAGCGCGCAGTGAGACGAGCCTCCGGCTCGTTTTCCAATTAGCTCTTTTGAGAAATGTTGCCGTGCGGCTTTAGCGCAAAAGTGTTTTGCCGCCCGGTTGAAAGGGCGGTATCGCGAGGCGGTCCGCCCTTTAAACATGTCCGCCTGCCAAGCGGCAGGCCCACTCGGTCAGTGCGGCTGTATTTTTAAGTGGCTGCGGCTCCGGAAGTTTGGAGCTTGAATGTTAACGATTTTGCCGTGATCACGGCGATATCGTTAACATTCTTTTGGCCGAGTTAGTTGTTCTTGCGAAATTCGCCCATAAACGCTATGATTTAGGCGATTTGTTGTTGCTTTTTCAAATGCAAAACAGCGCGTGAAACATTTCACGGGAATGTTTCACAATACAGGCCAGCAAACGGCCACCATCCTTGCACGTTGAAGATCTTTGAACTTAAGGCAATGCCAAATAATTTTAAAGGGCCTATAGCTCAATGGTAGAGCGCACGCATGGCATGCGTGATACCGGGGTCCGATTCCCCGTAGGTCCAAATCCATTTTAAACTATTTGCATCCAAGCATATCTATGCAAAGAAAAGATTCCTTATTGCTTGTTTCCAGTGGTATTTTCGTAGGAGCGGCGCTTTTTGATGCCCTGCCCGAAGCCGCCGATAGTTTAGGGGTCGGCTACGCCATTATCGGAATGATTGTTGGAGCGGTTGTTTGGTGGTGGCAAAAAAATCTTCTGCATTTGCTTGGAAGGCCAGAAATGCCAGTATTGGTGGCAACGGCCTTATGGTTTCACTCTGCGTTGGAGGGTATCATTACAGGTTTGTCGTTCGGAATATCTCGTTCATTTGGTTACATCGTGCTAACAGCAATGGTTTTGCATCTTCTGCCTGAATTTTTTGCAACCCTTGCCCTTATGCGCGGAACAGGCTCAAGCAACCGCTCTTCTGCTCTTACCGCGTTGGTTGGTTATGCCGTCCTTTTTTTGGCTTTTGTCATAACCTACCTTTACCTGCCGCAGTTGGGTAAGGTTCTTCCTATTGCGATTGCTTTGTCTGGCGGTGCCTTTTTATATATTGGCCTAAAGGTATATTTGCGCAGACATTCATTTTCATCAGCATTGGTATTCTTGATAGGAGTGTTTGTTCCGCTTGTTCAAAGGCTGTTGTTTGGCTGATAGGTTACCGCGTGCTGAAATTAGAGCAAAAAGTCAGTAATCTGATTCCAACTCACGCATGCGAAGTCCAGGCCGAATGTAAGCGGAAAATTTAAGAGATCGCGGGTCTGGCTCTAGTGGTCCGACGATGAAGAAGGCCAAAATTGTCTCGCTCGCTTTGCAAATGGTCTATGTAAAAGTTTGAGCTTATGGGTGAATTGCCAAAAGTCGGCATTGGGGTAATAGTGCTCCGCGGCGGCAAGGTACTGCTCGGCGAACGTTTGTCCAATCACGGCGCGGGAACTTATCAAATCCCCGGAGGACATTTGGAGTTCGGCGAAACTTTTGAAGAGGCGGCAAAACGCGAGGTCGCGGAAGAGACAGGCTTATGCGATATTGCGGTCAAGGACGTCGTTTCGGTCGGCAATGATATTGCTTACAACAGGCACTACGTTTCAATCGGGCTTGTGGCCGAATGTTTGTCGGGCGAGCCTCGCGATGTTGAACCTGAACATTCAAGAAACTGGAGATGGCATGACCCAGCCAACCTGCCGGGTCCCGTGTTCCCTCACAGCAAACGAGTGATTGATAACTGGCTAGCCGGCAGGGTTTACGGAAGCGAGAAGTTGATTTGAAGTTCGGGCTCCTCTAAGCGCGAAAAAGGCCGCCGACCCCATTACTGGTTAAAGAATGAATATGGAGCTCCGCGCAGCGAAGCTGCGCGGTATCTCCAGTTCACCCCTCCCTTTCTTCCCGCTCATGAGGTGATAACCTCC